>WREN01000142.1 GCA_009779295.1 Oscillospiraceae bacterium
CCCAATGCTGTCAGGGTCGAAGGTCCTGCTATAGACACATCCAGAAAACTCAAAATCGGTATAATCGGCACCGGTTGGATCGCTCAGTCGCATATCGCAAGCTATCGCAACATGCCCGACGTTGAAATAGTCGCCGGCGCAGATTTAGTTGAAGGCAAAGCGGAGAAATTTTTCAAAACATATGAACTCGAAGGAGTCAGATGTTATCCGAGCCATAAAGAAATGCTCGACAACGAAGACCTTGATGCGGTCAGCGTTTGTACTTACAACCGCACGCACGCGGAATGCGCCATTTACGCTTTGGAAAAAGGCGTGCATGTTATGCTTGAGAAGCCGATGTGCGTTACACTCGAGGAAGCCGTCGCTATATGCAGAGCGGAAAAAGCAAGCGGCAAGGTTCTCTCCATCGGGTTCCAGCCGCGTTTCGACGCGAATATGCAGATGATCAAGAAGATCGTCGCGTCGGGCGATTTAGGCGAAGTTTATTACATCCAAACAGGCGGCGGACGCAGACGCGGTATCCCGACCCCATACGGCACGACGTTCATCGAGGACGCGACCGCCGGAATCGGCGCGTTGGCTGATATCGGCTGCTACTCGCTCGACATGGTTCTCAACGCCGTTGGTTATCCGAAACCGATCACGGTATCGGGTTATAAATCCGATTTCTTCGGCAAGAACCCGTTCACTTATCCGGGACACCCCGAATACGCGGACAAATTCGGCGTAGACGATTTCGCCGCCGCGTTCATACGTCTTGAAGGCGGAATAATTATTGACTTCAGGATTTCATGGGCGATGAACATGGACACCCCCGGCGATACGATTATCCTCGGCAAGAAAGCCGGACTCAGGATCCCGTCAACTGACTGCTGGAACGGCACGACCGGCGGTCCGATGACATTGTACCACCAAATCGGCGGCAAGAATTTCGAAACGGTCATTCCGCTCATCGAAGATAACGGACCGAGCCTTTTCGATAGGAAAATCCGTTCGTTCCTCGACGCGTGCAAAGATAATCTGCCCCCACCTGTTCCGTCAAATCAAATCTTAATCAATCAAGCTATAATCGATGGCATAGTCAAATCTGCAAATCTCGGCAGAGAAATTGAAATTACGATACCAGAAATCTAAAAAATGTCAAATTCTTTGGCACTATGAACAAAAAATTACGGGATATTTAATAAAATGTCCCGTAATTTTTTTATTGTACTTGAATTGTTAAAAAACACATGCTATAATCAATTTTATATAATTATAAATATGAGGAGGAATTTTTATGTATAGTAAATATGTGTGTTTAATTTGCGGATATGAATACGATCCGGAACTCGGCGACGATGAAAACTATATAGAAGCCGGTATTGCATTTGAGGATTTACCTGATGACTGGGCATGTCCTTTATGCGGAGCTGGGAAGGAAGAATTTGAGGAGATATAATGAATCCTTTAAAACTCAAAGACAATTTATATTGGATCGGCGTTTTGGATTCCGAACTGCGTGTGTTTGACATCATAATGCAGACGGAATTCGGCACGACTTATAATTCGTATCTGATGATAGGAAGTGAAAAGACCGCGTTGTTCGAAACGGTAAAACTAAAGTTCTACAACGAATACGCCGCGGGATTATCGGGTATTGTCAACATTAAAGATATTGATTATCTCATCGTGAATCATACCGAACCGGATCACGCGGGAAGTATCGGTAAGATTCTTGAAATCAATCCGGAGATTGTTATCGTCGGAACTATCGGCGCGGTTTCGTTTCTAAAAAATATCGTGAACTGCGAGTTCAAAAATATCGTCGTCAAAGAAAATGATATTTTATCTCTCGGCGGCAAGACGATAAAGTTTTTGCCGGTACCGAATTTGCATTGGCCTGATACAATGTTCTCGTATATAACCGAGGATAACGTGTTAATTACGTGCGATCCGTTTGGCGCGCATTACGCGTTCGACGGTATCTTGAGAAGTAAGCTGATTGATGTTGAGGGTTATCAAAGAGCGTTGAAATATTATTTCGAAAATATCATCGGTCCGTATAAGAACCCTTACATGACAAATGCCCTGAATAAAATCAAAAATTTCAAGTTTGATATGATTCTTCCGGGGCATGGTCCGGTTTTGGACAACCATATCGACGAAATAATTTCGCAGTATGAAAATTGGTGTTCAAATTGTAATCCAAACTGTAAGAAAACCGTAGTAATTCCATATGTCAGCGCATACGGTTATACGAAATCGATGGCGTTTAGTATTGCGGACGGAATTAAGTCTGTTGGAGATATTGAAGTCAAGCTGTTTGACATGGCTGAATCTTCTCCGGATATGGTTTTGAACGAAATAACAAATGCCGACGGGATATTGTTCGGTACGCCGACAATCTTGGGACAAGCGTTGAAGCCGGTATGGGAACTTACACTGAACATGTTTCCGGCAGTCCACGGTGGCAAACTTGCGAGCGCTTTCGGAAATTACGGCTGGAGCGGCGAAGGCGTTCCGCATATCATCGAACGTTTGAAGCAGTTGAAACTCACCACGCTCGACGGATTGAGAATCAAATTGAAACCGAGCGAAAAGGAATTGTCAGAGTGTTACGATTTCGGTTATAACTTCGGATGCACATTGTTAAAAAAATAGCAGCCAATCATGGCTGCATTTTTTTTATGATTTCTTCATCGGTAATTCCGCAATATATTTTCAACGTTTCCTCCACGCCATGTTCGATCACAAACTTCGCTACTTCTTCAACATCCGGATAGAAACGCAGTCCCGCCGAAAGTCCGCGCAATAAGTATTCGTAATCTATGCCATGCTTCATGCAAAGATTCAACGCGCCGACAATTCTGTCGGTTACGGCTAATTTGCGTTTTGTATCTTTCCCGACACGCTCGACAGTATCGCCCAACAGTTTGTTTCTAAACCGCTTCAATAAACTGTATGAAAATTCAACGAGCGGGTAAACGTCAACGTCATGTTCTCTGCTCAACGCGCACGCAGACGCAATCAATGCGCTAAATACAACGAATTTGATTTCACCGTCGCTTATCGCTTCCCAGATGTATTTATAACCCTTTTGGAATCCCAAATACGCCGTCACCGCATGAGCCATGTTGTGTAAATATAACTTCTTCTGAAGTATAAATTCAAACGGAGCGAACGGTTCCATGTTGTAAATCTCCGGAATCTCACCCTTGAATCCGTTTTTATCTACGGGCAGTTTGTTGTATTCCTCAACGCAGATTGCAAGGGGATACTTCTCTTTTATTTCGTCGGGCGTTACCGGAACCATCCGCCCGATCGACGCGTCGACTAACCCTACGTTTTGAGTGTCTCCAAGCAATTCGCCCAAGTATTTATCCGCGTTAAGCATGTTTTCGCATATAAGGATGTTGAGCGGCTCACTCCTGAGTTTTAATCCCGCCGCTATCGGCTTCGCGATATATTTCAAAACATTCACACCGACAGCCGTCGCCATAATGTCCGCCGTAGCGATCTCATTCGCGACCTCATCAATGTTGTTTCCGTTTACCGCACGAACGTTCTTAACGATAAACTCCTCGAATTTATCTTCTCGTGTGATAAATATCGGATATTCGTGCCTTGAATTGATTTCATTAATTAATTCCGCGTTTACATCAATGAAAACCGTTTCATAACCCGATAAATAAAATAACTGCCCGATAAATCCCCTTCCGATATTTCCCGCGCCGTACATAACGGCTTTGCCGCCGACCTTTTTTGTGTCCATAATTTATATTTTCACCTCAAATAATATTATATCACAAATTTATTAAAATTGCTACTTGTAAATTGCAATTTTTAATGATATAATTATACGATAACAAATTTTTATAAAAATTAAAAAATGAGGTGTCAATTTTTAATGACAACACAGCGGTTCCGAAAGATCGTACCGATTATAGCCATTTTCACGGCGAACGGTCTTGTCTACGGTTTGAATTCCCTATACTTCGGTTTCATACAATTCTATCTCGAAAAATATCATCCGCCGATAACAATCGGAATATTACTCGCTATCGGACCGTTTGTTTCAATAATCGCTCCCATATTTTGGGGAATCCGAACGGATAAAGCAAAATATAAAAATACAATATTGGCTATAATCGTCGCGGGTTCCACGCTGCTATTTTTTTTAATAAAATTCAATCAAAGTTTTTGGTGGCTGTTCTTCGTATTCATCGGTTTAATGTTTTTTATGTCGCCGTTCGGAGGATTGTTGGACTTAATCACACTGGAGTATGTCAATCAAACCGGATTCCCTTACGGTCCTATCAGATTGATGGGTACGTTCGTTTTCGGCGTAATGCCGATGATATTGTCAGTATTTACGGCAAGAAATATAAATTTAATCTTTTACGCGTATTTAATAATTGCGGTCATCTGTGTAGTTTCAATATTGTTGATGCCGAAAATAAAAGGGCATTCCCATACTAAAACGAGAGAAAAGAAAAAGTTAAACATAAAACCAATCATTACAAATAAAAAGTTAATATTAATAACTTTTATGATGTTTATCGCGCAATTCGTCTGGGGATATTACAATAATTTCTTCCCTACATACATAACAAACGATCTCGGCTTCCCTCAATGGGTATGGGGCGTGAATATTTTTGTAACCGTACTTGGCGAGATTCCGTTCTTTATTTTTTATGAAAAACTGTTTTCGCGTATCGGTATAAGAAAATTGCTTCTGTTTTCGATAATACTATCGATTCTGCGTTATGTCGCGTTGGCGTTGATAGCGAACGCGCCGCTGTTATTGACATCCGGAATGATAACGGGCGTCAGCGTAACGGTTTTTACATATTGCGGCTCGATGTATATTTTAAGCAACATGCAACCGGAAATAATAGCCTCAAGCCAAACGATCATGTACGCGGTGGGATCGAGCGTTCCGAGAGTTTTAGCGGGCGTTCTCGGCGGCGTTATGACAAGTGCTATCGGAGTAAAAAATTCATTGTTGATTTGCGCCGGATTTTGTACTACGATGCTGCTCGTATACATTATATTTATACATAAGGATAATTCAAAGGAATTTAATTGAATATGAATAAGTTAAATTTAATAAATATTAGAAAAGATCATATTACAGACGTATTTAATTCCATTCCAAACTTAAAAGAAAACGCAAGCCGAGCGAATATCGCGGAGCATACAGGTTTAAGTTTAATGACGATCGGGAAAATAATCGACGCTTTCATAGAAAACGGCATAGTTATCCAACACAAAGAAGCGAAAGATTCTCCCGGACGCAAAGCGGGATTATTGGCGTTCATTAAAAATAAAGTTTGCCGGATTTCGGATTTAACAGCAAACGAAATTATTTTTATGGATTTGAATTTGAATGTCGTTAATGATACAGGGGATTTATTCGGTGACGGAATTATTTCTATTGACAATATAGCGGAATTAATCGCCAATTCTCTCGATTATAAATATCATAAATATAAGAATAAAATCGTGTATTGCGTTGATACTCAATTTATATTTTATGACAACAAAATGATTACAAAAAGTAATAATTCTGATTTAAATATTGTCAAAGAAGTCATTAATCCCGACTATATTTTTTCAAACAGTTCCGAACATGCGTATATGGGAATGGCTTTAAAATTACGAAATTTGTGGTTTGAAAATTTTTTTTAAAAAAACTATTGACAAATGGATTTTTTTGTTGTATAATGTTGTTCGATAATAGCGATGACCAGGAGTAAATTCGTTTGAATTTAACGTTGATCTAAGAATTAACAGAGAGTCGCCGGTTGGTGAGAGGCGTAGGATTATAAGTCAACGGATACATCTTGAGAGCTGCGTATTGAAAACCCGATAAGGGTGTGTAGGCTACGCCGTAGGGTAAACGTTACATTACCGGAAATATAAATCAAAATACAAAATATACATGTATATTTTTATATTTTGAGCGTATTTCGGCAAGACTGGTTTTTAATAATTAATAAAAACCGGTAAATTGAGGTGGTACCACGGGTCACAGTATTTATTATTGCCCGTCCTCTTACGTGAGAGGACAGGGCTTATTTTATTTTTTAGGAGGATTTCCCAATGTTTATCAAAATTTCCCTGCTTATCCTGTTCTTTGCGGTTACTATCGGCGTAGGTTTTTATTTCCGGAAACGGGCGTTAAATGTCAACGATTTCGTATTGGGCGGTCGTGAAATTGGTCC
>WREN01000143.1 GCA_009779295.1 Oscillospiraceae bacterium
TAAGACACACTTTCGGCGCAGCCGGGTAATGCTCGTCGAGCAGGATTCTGATCTGCTCCGCCCAGTCTTTCTTAGTCCTGCGTTCGGAAGCGCAGACATATCTCCGACCCTTGAGCGGTTCAGTAAATATGAAGATACTGCATACGCCGCATCGTTTGTATTCGCTGTCGATTTTCTTTATGTCGCCCGGTTTCATGGGAATGGGCTGGCGTATTTCGTCCAACAACTGGTAAGGCTTCTCGTCCATGCAAACAACAGGTATATTAGCATCATACGGTCTTTGGTAAAACCTATATTCTATTATACCCATCCCAAAACCTTGCCGACCGAAAGTAAAAACCCTGCGGCGACAGCTGAACCGATGACACCTGCCACATTCGGTCCCATAGCGTGCATCAATAAATAATTGGAAGGGTTATATTTCGCGCCGACATTTTGTGATACACGGGCTGCCATAGGAACTGCAGATACACCGGCGGAACCGATTAACGGATTTACTTTGCCTTTGGTAGCCCAGCACATGATTTTCCCGAACAATACACCTCCGACAGTAGAAAAAGAAAATGCAAACAATCCTAAAAAGATTATCAATATAGTATTGAAGGAAAGGAAACCTACATTAGTTGCATCAATGACCGTTCCGTCAACCGCGATTTCTTTCGCTATATAACCAACACTAGTCGCACCGACAGTAATACTTAGGAAAATGGTTACAATATTAAGTAAAGCGTTCTGCGTAGTATCGCTTAAACGTTCCACTACTCCGGATTCACGGAAAAGATTACCCAGCATGAAGCTACCGATCAGAGGAGCTACATCCGGTAAAAGCAAAATGCAAAAAATGGTAACGGCGATCGGGAATACGATTTTAGTAGTTTTAGGTACGGGTTTCGTTTGTGTCATCACTATTTCGCGTTCTTTTTTCGTGGTAAGCGCTTTCATAATCGGAGGCTGTATGAGTGGTATAAGAGCCATATATGAATAAGCCGCTACGGCTATAGGTCCGAGCAAATGAGGTGCAAGTTTCGATGTAAGGAATATCGCGGTCGGACCGTCCGCTCCGCCTATGATCCCGATCGACGCTGCTTCATGTCCGCCGAACCCGAAAACGATAGCTAATATAAATGCACAGTAAACACCAAGTTGTGCTGCCGCGCCCAATAAAATGGACGACGGTCTCGAAAGCATGGGTCCGAAATCAGTCATCGCTCCGATACCCATGAATATTAAGCACGGATAAATGTTGAGTTTAACGCCGAGATAAAGTATATCGAGCAATCCGCCTTCTCTGAGTATTTGGCTGAAATTTATTTCAGCCATGCTTTTGCCGGAAAAGAATTCCATGTGCATCATACCGCTCAGCGGCAGGTTTGCCAACAGCATACCGAACGCGATCCCCATCAACAATAACGGTTCAAATCCGCGTACAATTGCGAGATAGAGCAGTATGCAGGCGATTACGATCATAACAGCGTTTTCCCAATGACTGAATATTTGAACAAAACCGGAATCCAACCATAACCGTTGTATAATTTCTCCTATATTCATTCCGCGCCCCCCCTTATGTTAACGTGAACAGGGGATCACCTGTTTTCACCGAAGCACCTTTGGAAGTAATAATCTGCTTAATAACACCGTCGCGCGGTGAAATCACTTCGTTCTCCATTTTCATTGCTTCTATCAGCAACAGAACCTGCCCGCTCTTAACGCTTTGTCCCGCTTCAACCTTGAGCGCAATGATAGTACCCGGCAGCGGTGACGGAATAACTTCACCTTCTCCGGCAGAAACCGGCGCAGGTGCAGGGGCGGCAGGTTTTGGAACAGGAGCGGATACCGGAACTTCGGGAGCAGGAACGGCGGCGGCAGCCGTTACGGCCGCTTCGGAGACGCTTACCATAACCGCTTCGCCCTGGTCTACTTCAACTTCATAAATTTTACCGTTTAATTTCACTTTATATTTCATTTCAATTATCCTCCTCGATCAGCCTTATGGATTTAAAACGCAATGTGTTTAGCGGGACTTTCAGGTTGTCCGCTACAATAGCCATTATAAGCGCGGCGGTATAGTCGTCAACTTCGTACAAGTCAAGTTCGCCCGATGAACCCACCGCGGGAACCATTTCAATAACGGGAACGGCAGGTACGGGTGCGGTAACGGGAACAGCCGGCGCGCTTTCCTTACGGGTGAACAGTGCCGTTATCACTTTGATGACCGCAATGAGCGCGACCAAAGCGATGAATACTACCGAAACACCAACAAGACTCAATAATAAAGAATCCGAGATCTGCATAGACGGCCCCTCCTTTACACCTGTTCGATCGAATATTTGACGCGCTTGCGCTTGCGTTCCTCGCGTTCGTCAAAGAATTTTTCATAGACTTGCGGGAAAATGATATATGACAGCACATCCTCGTCGGTTTTTGCTTTCGCGCCGATTTCAGCTTTGCCTTTCTCAAATCCGGGCGCAAGCGTATCCGCGAAACGACCGGTGTACAGCTTCTCTTCGCCCAGCACTTTTTTAATCAATTCTTCGCTTACTTTTCCGGGAGGCGTTCCGTATTCGCCGCGCAGATAAGCGGTCACTTCTTTCGTGACGTTCTTGTAACGCTCGCCTGCAAGGATGTTGTTGGCGGCCTGCACGCCGACCATTTGACTGGTAGGTGTGACGAGAGGAGGATAACCCAATTCTTCGCGCACTTTCGGCGTTTCTTTGAGAACTTCCGCGAATTTATCCATAGCGTTCAATTGTTTGAGCTGGCTAATAAGGTTGGAAAGCATACCGCCGGGTATCTGGTAGTTAAGCGCGTCGGCTTCGGTCATCATGACTTTCGGGTCTAACATGCCGTTCTTGACGTATTCTTCCTGGATAGGACGGAAGAAATCGTTGATTTCTTTTAGGACGGGATAGTTGACCTCGGTGTCATACCCCATCTGTCCGAGGGCATACACCAATGTTTCGGTCGCCGGCTGGCTTGTGCCGCCGGACATACACGAAACTGCGGTGTCGATGCAGTCCGCGCCGGCTTCGATACCCTTGAGGTACGTCATAAAGGAAAGCCCTGTCGTGCTGTGCGTGTGCAGGTGAAGCGGTAACTTAGAGTTTTCCTTGATAGCCTTGACTAAATCATAGCACTCTTTCGGGGACATTACGCCCGCCATATCTTTTATACACAGGCTTGTCGCGCCCATCTCCTCGATGTTTTTGATGAGCTGCACATAGTTTTCCAGCGTATGCACGGGGCTGGTGGTATAAGAAATCGCCACCTGAGCGATACCGCCGTGCTTGACGGTCTCCGTGACCGATACTTCAAGATTGCGCAGGTCGTTGAGCGCGTCGAAGATACGTATGACGTCAATGCCGTTTTTAACCGAGAGTTCGACAAATTTACGTACTACGTCGTCGGGGTAGTGCTTATACCCCAATACGTTCTGCCCGCGCAGTAACATTTGCAACTTGGTATTTTTAACATGCTTGCGGATATCTCGCAGGCGCTGCCAAGGGTCTTCATCCAGAAAACGCAGGCAAGTATCGAATGTAGCGCCGCCCCAACATTCCAAGGAGTAATAGCCGATCTTATCCATCGTCTCCAAAATAGGCTCGAATTTCGAGTAAGGCAAGCGTGTTGCGATCAGCGATTGCCCCGCGTCGCGCAATACCGTTTCGGTGAATTTTACTTTCATCTAAAGAATTGCTCCTCTCTTAATTTAAAAAATATTTATTTTATCAGGAAAGAAAATAAGTTGAATGCGTTGATTACCGGTAACATAATGACCGAAACCGTCGCCATCATTTTTATCATAATATCCTGATTCGGACCTACAACGTCTTTATATCCGTCGCCTACGGTGTCGCCTATGACTCCGGCGTTATGTATTTCTTTATAACGGTCTTCGCCAAGTTCCGCGATAAGTTCCGCTTTCATGCTTTTGATATGCTTTTTAGCGTTGTCCCACGCTCCGCCGCTGTTTGCGGTTGAAGTCGCCATGACTACGCTGTCGAGTATCGTACCAAGTAAAAATCCGCCCACGAACAACGATCCGAATACCAATCCGCCTACGATCGGGGAAAGCAGCGATACCAAAACAGGAATCCTCATTTCGTTGATCGCGCTTTTGGTGCATATATCGATACACACCCTGTAATCGGGCTTGGTTTCATTCGTCATGATACCGGGGTTTTCCTTGATTTGTCTGCGGACTTCGTCAACCATTTGTTCAGCGTTATTGCAGACCGCATTAAGCATTTTGCCCGAAAGCCAGTGCATTACGCCGACGCCGATGAACGCGCCGCCCAACGCAAGATAATTGATAATATCCAATTCTCCGCCTGAAGAACCGCCGTTCGCGAACGACATCATCATCGCCAGAGCCGCCAGAACGCCGGAACCTATGGCAAAACCTTTACCGATAGCCGCCGTGGTGTTACCCTGCGAATCTAAACTGTCCGTTATACTGCGTACTTCTTCGTCAAGATGAGCCATTTCCGCAATGCCGCCGGCATTGTCGGATATGGGACCGTATGTATCGACCGTAACGGTAGCCACGACGAACGAAAGCATACCAACCGCAGCTATTGCGGAACCGTAAATACCTGAAAAATAACTTGATACAATAATAGCTCCGCCCATTGTTATACAAGCGGGCAGACAGCTGCGCCATCCTGAGCTTGTGCCGCTGACGATTACAAGCGCGGGACCTTTTTTGGCAAGCGCCGCTATATTCAGGGTTTCCTTGTATTTATCGCTGGTATATATTTCTGCAACTATACCCAACACGATTCCCGCTATAATACCCATCAGCGCACTTAACCATGGCGAGATCCATCCGAACTTGAAATTTACTCCAATCAAATTCTGATCATTGAAGAAGAAGTAACTCAAAGCCAATGTTGAAACTGCGATTATAGCCGCGGAACTCCAAAGTGATATATTGAGTTCACGGGCTAATTTGTTGCTGGGTTTCCTTAAAAGGACATAAAGTATGCCGATGACACAGGCGATTAAACCGACTCCCATGAATGCGAGGGGATACTGCATCATGCGGCTTACAAGTTCGCTGTCCACCGGTTCGGCTGTGTTGAGAGCCGCCGTATAGATTGCGGTCGGCAGTACCGATGAAGCTACCACCGCACCAATAGTGCTTTCCAATAAGTCGGACCCGTTTCCGTTTACGTCGCCTACATTGTCTCCTACGCAGTCAGCGATGACCGCGGGGTTGCGCGGGTCGTCTTCGGGTATCTCAAGTTCTGTTTTGCCGACGAGGTCGGCTCCCATATCTGCGCCTTTTGTATAAATCCCGCCGCCCAAGCGGTTAAAAACCGCTACGGCTGAACACCCCAGCGAGTAACAAGCGATTACTTGCGGGAAAAGTACAAATTCCAACCCGACGATACTTTTTGTTACCGTAAGGTTTTCGGGGTTCGCGAATTGCAATGCCATACCGACGAGTAAGTAAACGATAAGAAGCCCCAGCATGGCGAAACCGCCGACCGAGAGTCCCATGACCGACCCGCCGCGGAACGCCACATTGAGCGCTTTACCTATAGCCGAGGGATCGTTTCTTTCCACTCCGAGACGCGCTTCATTAGCAACGCGCTCGTTATATATAACGGCGGCTTTCATTCCGACGAGCCCCGCAAAGGAACTCATCATCATTCCTATTGCAAATGAAAGTCCCGCCCAAGGTGTGAAAATAATTGCGAAAAGTACAGCGACTCCTATTAGAATAGGGATATATGTCATATATTCCCTTTTCAAAAATGCGTTCGCTCCTTCGCGTATAGCGTCAGCAATTTCCTTCATCAGAGGCGTGCCGTGTTCCATTTTGCTGCCTTTACGGAAGTTGTAATACGCAAAAATAAGCGATAACAATACTCCGAGTCCAACAAGATATACCATGATCCAAACCATAAATTTTTCCCCTTTGTTTTATTTTAAAAATTTTTCCCCATTTTATATTATATAATAAAATATTAAAAAAATCAATAGTAATTTCTAATTAGGTACAAATAATTTTTCATACATATACTAAAGATTCTCATGCTGCCTGTATCGCGTTCGAATGTGTTGGTGACCGTGACACTGCTTGCCTGACCTTCGGTGATAGTCACTTCTTTCCCTTCGTAGCTGACAGAGTAACCTTCTCCGCTTACTTCTTCTATTTCGTACGTATGGCCTACCCATAAATTAGTTATAGTCGTCGGA
>WREN01000144.1 GCA_009779295.1 Oscillospiraceae bacterium
TAAATAATGAACGTATATTTTTACACAGATATGGAAGGTATCAGCGGTATAGATACTGCTGAAATGGTCGAATCAGATTCCCCGTCACGTGAATATACGCGGCAGCGGTTGATGGTTGACGTGAACGCCGCGATTGACGGAGCGTTTGCGGGAGGAGCGGACAAAGTTTACGTTTGGGACGGACATGGTTCCGGCGTGAATTTTATTGAAGGTGAACTTGATACACGCGCTATACAAATTCCGTTGCGCAATATCAACCCCGACGAGTTAGCGTATATCGATGCCTTCATGCTCGTCGGTACGCACGCGATGTCAGGCACGCAGAACGCGTTCCTCGACCATACCCAAACGTCGATACATTTCCACGACTATTACATAAACGGGCGAAGGTACGGGGAAATCGGTCAATATGCCGTTTATGCGGGCTATTTCGATATACCGGTCGTTATGCTAACGGGCGACGAAGCCGCTTGTCACGAAGCGCGTATGTTTCTTGGAGATGTCGCAGTCGCTCCGGTCAAATACGCGGTTGAACGCAACAAAGCGATATTATACGACATCGATAAAACGAGCGAAACAATCCGTAACGCGGCGATTGCGGGTATGCAGAAGATATATAAAATCAAACCGCACAAACCGATATTCCCGATTGAAGTAAAAATCAAGTTCAACCGCGCGGATTATTGTGACAGTTGGTGTCCGCAATTTAATTTCGAGCGTATTGACGCGAGAACGGCGCGGAAAATCGTACATAAATTAACAAAGTTCCATGATTTGTTGTATTAACGAATGTTATTTTAACATTTTAATGCTTGAAAAATTTATAAATATGTAGTAAAATAATAAAGAGGGAGATGATAATATGGCCGACAAAAGAAAAGACAAGTTTGCCGGAGATAATGAAAAGACATTAACTTTTTCGCTGAAAACTGATAGAGAACAAGAAGTAAGAAATGTTCTTTCGATTGTGTGCAACGCTTTGAGCGAACGAGGATACGAAGATCCTGTCGGGCAGATTATCGGATATTTAATAGCGGATGAACCCACTTATATAACGGCTCATAACAACGCCCGGAACCTTATACGAAAATTTGACCGGCATGAAATATTAAGCATAATTATGAAATCATATTTGAATATATAAATATTAGGAGATGAAAACATGCCTAACGGAGAAAATGAAAAGACATTAACCTTTTCATTGAAAAATGAAAGGGAACTTGAAATCAAAAATGTTCTCATGACTGTTTATGAAGCGTTAAACGAGAAAGGATATAGTTCTATTGGGCAAATTGCCGGATATATACTTTCGGAGGATCCGACGTTTATAACCAATCATAAAAATGCCCGGAGCCTTATACGCAAAATCGACCGCGACGAACTCTTGAGCGTTCTGCTGAAATCATATTTGAACGTATGAAATACGTTCCGCTTGGCGACAGCGGTATAGTTGTTTCGCAATTATGTTTCGGTTCGCTGACGGTCGGACCTTTGCAGGCGAATCTTCCGGTCGAAGAAGGCGCAGAAGTCATCTCCTACGCTTTTTCACGCGGGATAAATTTTATCGATACCGCGCAGTATTATGAAAATTATAGGTATATCAAACTTACGGATGATATAATCATCTCATCCAAAACATACGCGTATAACCGCGCACAGGCAATCGACGCGGTTGAAGAGGCGCGCAGAGAATTGAACCGTGATTCCAAACGTGATTACGTTGATATTTTCATGCTCCACGAACAGGAGAGCATCCATACGTTGCGCGGTCATATGGAAGCATTGGAGTATTTATTCGAAGCGAAAGAGAAGGGAATCATCCGCGCTGTGGGAGTTTCTATGCACCATGTCGCGGCGGTTGAAGGAGTTTGCGAATTGAAGAAGCGCGGATATCCTATCAATTGCATACACCCTATTTACAATATGCTGGGGATTGGTATCGCCGACGGCACCGTCTCAGAAATGGTTTGCGCCATGACCAAAGCGAAAGACTTGGGAATCGGCATATTCTCAATGAAACCTCTCGCGGGCGGACATCTCTACAATAGAGCCGCTGAAGCGTTTGATTTCGTGCTTGCCTGCAATGCAATTGCTTCCGTTGCGGTGGGAATGCAATCGATAGCTGAAGTTGACGCGAATATAAATTATTTCGAAAGTTTAGAGAAAATGGCATTTGATAATTTAAACAAAGTAAAACGCCGCTTATTTATAGAAAATTATTGTTCCGGCTGTGGGAATTGTGTTAAACGTTGCGGACAAAGGGCGTTGAGAATCAAAGATTCTCAAGCTCAAGTTGATATTGACCGTTGTGTATTGTGCGGATATTGTGCTAAAGTTTGCGAATTATTTGCTATAAAGGTTTTGTGATATATGACCAAAAAACATGTGATAGCTTTGGGAAATTTCGACGGCGTTCATATCGGGCATCAGAAACTGCTCGAAACGACCGTTACCGAAAGTATAAAATTAAACGCCGTTCCGGCTGTTTGGAGTTTGAAATACGAGAACAGGCAGTACATAACAACCATTCCGGAAAAAGTTGAACTATTAAAATCCTTCGGTATTCAAACGGCGATATTCGAAGAGTTTAAAAATGTTTGCGAATATTCACCCGAACGTTTCGTGAAAGAGATATTGATTGACAAATTTAATTGCGTGACGGCGGTTTGCGGGTTTAATTTCCGATTCGGACAAAACCGTTCGGGTACGGCTGATACGCTCCGCAGTTTGATTAATTGCATTATAATCTCTCCCGTTACATACAACGATGAAATCATCAGCTCGACGTTGATACGCAGCGTTATAACTAACGGTGATATGGAACATGTGCGGGAAATTTTGGGACATCCTTACTCGGTTAAAAATACAGTAATCGCCGGCAAACGGCTCGGACATAAAATCGGCGTGCCGACTGCCAACCAAACATTCCCGGAAGGGCAGATCATTCCGGCGTATGGAGTATACTGCACGCGCTGCACGATCGATAACATTACATATGATTGCGTGACGAACGTCGGAGTTAAACCGACTGTTGCCATTTTGAATCAGGTTATTTGCGAAACGCACATAATCGGTTATAACGGAATCCTATATGACTCTGTACTCAAAATAGATTTTTATAAATATTTAAGAAGTGAAAAAAAGTTTGATTCGCTTGATGAATTGAAACAGGCGATCGATTGTGATATTAAAAAAGCTGAGGAATATTTTAAAAATGATTAGATTTATTTCTATAGTATTATGTATTTGGATATTATTGGGTATAAGTATATTCGCAAACGAATATGACCCGCCAAAAATCACAAAAGCTACATATTGGTATCTTTACAACATCAACAACGACCGCGTTATGGAAACGTCACCAAATGAAACGTACCGCATATATCCGGCTTCGACGGTTAAAATTATGACGGCTATCATTGCTTTGGAATATTACGGCACGAACATTACAAAAGAGATTACCGTTACCGCTGAACCCATCAGGCGCATAACCGGTAACAATATCCGTCTCAGGAACGGCGAAGTCACGACCGCCGAAGCGTTGATAAACGCGGTTATAGTCGGCGGATCGAATGACGCGACAAACGTCCTTGCGTATGATATAGCCGGAGGTATTGCCGAGTTTGTGGTTTTGATGAATGAAAAAGCCAGAAACATAGGTTGTACTAATACCGTTTATACAAATCCGACAGGATTGCACGACGATAGAATGTACACGACGCTTGCGGATATGGCGAAAATATCGTTATACGCTTATAGACTGAGCCGTTTTATGGAGATGGCTTCGCAACGGGTTTATGATATGCCGCCGACAAATGTTTCGAGAAGCCGCCCGATCACCAACCGTAATCTTTTCGTTACAAACCACCTCGACGACCGGTATTATAACCCTGAGGCAATGGGAATGAACGCGGGTTATACAACTCAGGCGGGAGACTGCCTTATCACAGTGGTTAATCATGGAGGGCTTATATTTCTTTGTATTGTAACCGGCGCGCAAAGAGATGAAGAAAATACTTATTCCTATATCGAGGCGCAGAGACTGCTTGAATGGGCGTATACTACATGGGATTATATCACGGTCCTTGAAGATACGTCCGTAGTATGCGAAGCGCCCGTGAAATTGTCAAACAACGCAGACACGATAGCTTTTTACCCGCAGTACAAAGTGGAATTGTTTTTGCCGATCAATACGGATGTAGAAAAAGATGTCGATAAAGTATTTACTATGTATGAAACTGAATATTCGGCGCCGATCGAAAGCGGAATGGAAGGCGGACTCCTTTCATTATATTACAAAGGCGAACTGGTTTCGAGAGTGCCTTTGGTGACTAAGAATCATGTGGATGAAAGCCGGGCGATGTATTTTTCAGAATTTGCAGGTAACATTGTAAGCGCGCGCTGGTTTTGGACGACCGCCGGAATTGCGGCGGTTGTGATAACTTGTTACATATTTGTCAATGCGGCGCTGCGTTATAATAGGCAAAAAAGAAAGCAAATGAGAAAAAAAACAAAATAATTTGCATGAATAGTATTGCAATCATGCAAAAAATGCTGTATAATATACAAATATACCTATTTATTATTATTTTTTGAAAGTGAGAGACTTTAATCATGCAGGAAAAACCAAATAACCGTACATTAACATATTCGGATGCTACAAATTTACTTGAACAATCTGCCTTCAGATACGAATTACAGGACAGGGAAACTCCGAATTTATACCGCCATTTATTTGATTACGAATCCATACCGAAAGTATCGTTCAATCACCGAACGGTACCGATGAACATGCCAGCGGAGATATGGATAACAGACACAACGTTCCGTGACGGTCAGCAATCGACGTCGCCGTTTACGGTAGAACAAATTGTACATCTTTATAAATTGCTTCACAAACTCGGCGGACCGAAAGGCATTGTCAGGCAAAGCGAATTTTTTGTATATACGGATAAAGACCGTCAGGCAGTTAAAGAATGTCTTGAACTCGGATATGAATTTCCTGAGGTGACAAGCTGGATACGCGCCAACGACAACGATTTTGCGCTTGTAAAAGAATTGGGATTGAAAGAAACCGGTATACTTGTCAGTTGCTCGGATTATCACATCTACAACAAAATGGGATTGACGCGCACAAAGGCGTTGGATAAATATCTCGGTGTAGTCAAGAATGTACTTGATTACGGCATACGTCCGCGCTGCCATTTTGAGGACATCACAAGAGCGGATTTCTACGGGTTCGTGATTCCGTTTGCAGAGGCTTTATATAAAGAAGGATTAAATGCGGGTATACCGATCAAGATCCGCGCGTGTGATACTATGGGATATGGCGTTACATATCCTGGAGCGGCGCTTCCGAGAAGTGTTGCCGGTATAATTTACGGGCTGACACATTACGCGGGTATTCCGAGCGCGTTAATCGAATGGCATGGTCATAACGATTTCTACAAAGTCGTGACGAGTGCGTCTACCGCATGGCTTTACGGCGCATCGGGCGTGAACTGCGCGCTACTCGGCATAGGCGAACGCACGGGCAACTGTCCGCTTGAGGCGATGGTGATTGAGTACGCCTCGTTAAAGGGTACCACGGACGGAATGGACACGCTTGCGATAACGGAGATCGCGGAATATTTTGAGAGAGAAATCGGTTATGAAATACCTTCTCGTACTCCGTTCGTCGGACGGAATTTCAACGTGACGCGCGCGGGTATACACGCGGACGGTCTTTTGAAAGATGAGGAAATATATAATATCTTTAACACTTCAAAAATATTAGGCAGACCCGCGACCGTAGCGGTTGACTCGTTCAGCGGGCTCGCGGGAATCGCGCATTGGATCAACGGATTCTTTAGATTGGCAGGAACGCCGGACGCTATCGACAAACGCGCTCCGATTGTTGCCGCTATGAAGGATGTAGTTGACGCGGAATATGCCGCCGGACGCAATACCGTTATGGGCGATGAGGAGCTTGAAACGATTATGCGGAATATCGATAAGACAGAATATGAGAGGTTTGTGCACATTCATTTGAAGAAGTAGAAGGTATTAACCCGGCGATAAAGTCATTCGGAGTTCAAAAAGAAGTGTTAAGATAAGAAATATGGAAAAGGAATTAAACTATGAAATACGAAAATTAAGCCCCAAAGAGCAAGAGGAAGTACGCA
>WREN01000145.1 GCA_009779295.1 Oscillospiraceae bacterium
ATCATATGTAAACCCCAACTTTGCAATGGCGGAAGTATATTTATTTTACCGAATATTTCTTCAAGATGAATTTTAAACGTTTCGTCAAGTATTGCAAAATCAGGTTCTTTTGTTAATAAAATATCAAACGTTTCTTTACCGCAAACCAAAACGCTCGCGTTTATATTCAACCAAAGGATATAATTACCGAAACTGTAATTCACCATCACGCTTCGAATAGAATTATTCACAGGCGTGTCATAATAATGCTGACTGAATTTTCTACCTATTCGAAACGCCAAATCTTCGGGAATCGCCGTCATAATATCAAAACCATAAATCATATTTAAACCTACTTAACAATTTTTCATCCATTTTTTGATACAATGTTTAAAAAGGAGATGTTAATTTTGGGGAGACAACAAATAAAATGTCACGGTTCGCCGGAAAGATTCGAAGAAGTCGCCGAATTCATTTACGATAAATTCGGCAGCGCCATAAAATACATAGCGGACGTTGCCGGCGGACAGGGCGCGCTTACAAGATTGTTGAATAAAAAATACAATTATCAAGCGGAAGTAATTGATCCACGCGGATATTCATTAAAAGGCGTCCCAAACCGCGCGGTTGAATATACGCCGCAAATGGCTTCATATTACGACTTGATAGTAGGTTTGCATCCGGACGAAGCAACCCGTGCCGTAGTTGAAAGCGCTTTAATCATGCCGGTATTAATTTTGCCGTGCTGTAATTTTTGGGATACAACTCAAAAACTCGGTTGCAGGGAACTTGTTTCCTCAATCGAAAACTATTTCATCGAAAAGAAAATTAATTACGAGCGTATTCAATTCAAATTTGACGGTCCGAAAAATATTGGTTTGCTAACAAAGTCTTGAATATCAGAGCGTCTTTATTATTAAAAATTCCGATTTCCGGAAAAGATAAATTTTCGATCCATTTATGTAAATACCATTGTAAAATATCATGCAGAAAAAAATTGATTTTTTCGTCCGAGATGGTTAGTGCTTTCAAGCAGAATATATCGTAATTTTCATAATTAACATTATTTAATTGATCGGTTAAATACCGGTCTATTTCTTTTATGTATGAATTGTAATCGCAAGCCGGATTTATATAAGTAATAAACTCGAACATGTTTTTAATTTCAGCCAGCGCGGCCGCAGCTTTTTCTTCAATGATATTTAAATCTAACGATATTTTCGTCAGTTTAATATCATCCGTCCATTGCTCCATACATGAAATCCATTCGGAAAAACTTTCAACGCTTTTCGTCAAATCAAAAACGTCAACGCCTAAATAATTTATTATCGTTTCTTCATTCACACCGTTTTCAATGAGCGCTTTGATATATGTTTTAAGAATCAGAAACCCCCGTTTATCGTCCCAGTCTCCGAATTTATTTTTGCAAACGCCCCGGATATAATACATTTTATTTTCAACCGGTGATTTCGTGCTGTTAAACAATATTCCGCCGATTTTTGAAATGAATATATTTATCGATTCCTGCGTGAAGTTATAGTTCTCATCGTATTTCAAATAAACGTTCTTGCTTTTGTCGATAGCTGCGAATATTTCGTCCATTTGATATTTTTTCGCCAGTATTTGTATATCTTTGATTTGCTTCTCGGTCGGTTCATACGGCGAAACTATATCCTTGATATAATCGACAAACAAATCAGTCGAATGATCCTTGAGCACGTCAAGCGATTTTTTCCACTCGAACATCATTTCGATTTGTTCTCTGCGTTCCTGCAAATTTTCGAGATGTTCGCGCTGTCTGCCTAACGCCGAATTATCATCGAGCAAAACGTTAGTCTTGCCCTGATTGCAGTCGGGGCAGCTTGTAACTAAATTTATAATATCGTCTGTGCCGCCTTTGGATACAGGCGTAACATGGTCGATCTGCAAAGTGACGTCCGGCGATTTCTTGCCGCAGTATTGGCACGTAAACCGATCCCTCTTTAAAACTTCAAATCTCAATTTCCTGCTTAACATATTTATCACCCATTAAAATTATAACATGTATTAATAAATAATTCAAGGTAACATATTGATTTTTATTCAAATTTATAATATAATGTTCATGAGGTGATGTTATGAAAGACTCAGTAAAAAAAATAAGGGATTTTTACAACCAGAAACCGGGCGCGTCGATAATGCAGCGTGAATTTGGATTTTTTTGCCTGGATAAATGGAAGGAACAAGGTTATATAAACGATACCACGAATTTGGGCGAATTGTTCGGATATGAAGACACCGGAACATATAATTTTGGCGAACTCGGATGGTGCGAGGCTCCGTTCTTTCCGGCGTTTGAAACGAAAGTGCTGGAAACAGATGATGAATATGAGCTTGTGCAGGATTATGCCGGAAGGCACGTGAAATTTTTCAAAGGCCGCCGCAACGGGTTCATGCCGACATATGTAGACCATCCGGTAAAGGATATAGCTACATGGGAAAACGATGTTAAATGGCGTTTAAATCCCGATACGCCCGAACGTTTCGCGAATTTGAAACAGCGTATGATCCATGCTCAAAAGTGTGCGCAGGAGGAGTATATAATCGTGCAGAGTATAATCGGCGGCTATATGTACTTGCGTTCGCTTATCGGACCGGAGAACCTGCTGTTTGCTTTTTATGATGATCCGAAATTGATTCACGAATGTATGAAGATTTGGCTGGAAGTTTCCGACAAAGTCTGCGCCTTGCATCAGGAATACGTGACTTTCGACGAAGTATTTCTGGCTGAGGATATTTGCTACAATTGCAGTTGTTTGATTTCGGACGATATGATGCGGGAATTTTTGATCCCGTATTATCAGCAGCTTATTTCCAATATAAAATCACGCCAGCTTGACAAAAACCGCAAACTTCATGTGCAGGTCGATACCGATGGCAACGCTTTAGCGGTAATTGACATATACCGGGAAACCATCGGCATGGATTATATGTCGCCGTTTGAAGCTGCGTCGGGATGCGACGTCGTTGAAGTCCGTAAAAAATATCCTGATCTGTTGATCCGCGGAGGCATAGACAAACGCATACTTGCCGCCGGTAAAGACGCGATCGACAGGGAAGTTGAACGGATCATGCCGTTTATGAAAGCGTGGGGCGGATACATCCCGACGTGCGACCACGGCGTACCGGAAGAAGTTTTTTTTGAGGATTATATGCACTACCGTAAGCGTATGCTTGAATATAAATAGGAGGTTTTCAAAAATGAGAAAATTCACATGTTTTTTATTAGCTTTTCTAATGTTGGTGCTTATCGGCTGCGGAGCAAACGTAAATGAAAACAAAAAACCGAATGAAAGCGTTACAAACGGAGCTGAAGACCTGACAGACGGGCTTAATGAGTATGGCGATAAACTGCCGGATAACTTAAACTATGACGGCTATGAATTCAGGGTATTGATGCATACGGGCGGGAATTTGACCGACACTTCATGGCGGACTTATGTCGAAATACCCGAAATGAACGGCGACGTTCTCAACGACGGCGCTTACGAAAGAAATTTGGAAGTTGAAGCGCGCCTTAATGTTACAATTAAAGCGCGTGAAACCGGATCGTGGGACAAAATTTCCGCTGAACTGGCTAAAACGGTTTTGGCGAATTCGGATGAATACGATTACGCCGTGATCGGACCGAACGACAACGCCGCCGTTTTGTTATCGCAGAATATAGTCGTCGATTTCAAAACTATGGATTATATTGACCTCGATGCGCCGTATTATTTTCATAACGCAAGCGAGACGTTCACAATAGCCGGAAAACAATTTCTTTTAGCCGGCGAATACATGTGTTCAATGATATCGAGCGTAAGCCTCTTATTCAATAAAACGCTAAGTGAATCGTTGAATTTGCCGTCGTTTTATGATGTTGTGGATAAGGGTAACTGGACTTTTGATTATATGATGAACTGTATGAAAGACGTGTACAGCGACGCTAACGGCGACGGTAAAGTTAATTACGGCGACATATTCGGTATGACCACGCACCCCGTTATGGGAATTTATTTATATTCATCGTTCGGCGGAACTACCGTCCGCATCGATAAAGACGGGAAATTCGAAATGGCGGTTTATAATGAGAGAAATGTTCAATTTATTGATAAACTTTTACAGTTATATAACAGCGCGGATGTTTTTGTGGATCCGGGAAAGCCGTGGGAATCTTTCTTTGACGGCAACGCTTTATTCTGTTATTACGGCTCGAGTTTAACAAGACTCAGACCGATCGACAGTTTTGATTTCGGTTATCTGCCCACTCCGAAATATGACGAAAAACAAGAACGTTACTATAATTATTTATGCGGCGCCTTGACGGCGGTACCGATTACCGTGTCAGATGTTGAACGCACGGGAGCGATCATAGAAGCTATATATTCAGCGTCTCACAGAATCCTCGTCCCCGCGTATATAGCGTCATATGTGGAACAGAAGATTATGCGCGACGAGGGCTCGCAGAGAATGTACCGGCTTACTTTAGCAGAGGGAATTTATGATATTACCGGTAACGTCGATCCGAGCGGGAAAATACAGAATTATAAATTGATTTCTGAATTGTTCAATAAAAAAAGCAATGATTTAGCTTCGTCGTGGGCGGCTGTGGAAATCGCCGTTACGGAAGCGTATAATAATTTATACGATGAGATCGTCGCGTCAATAAACTAAAAAACGGAAGTGAAATAATTGAAAAAAATTGTTTGTTTATTATTAGTTCTTATTCTAATCGGTTGCGGGGCAAACGTAAACGAAAACAAGAAACCGGATGAAAATGTTACTGACATAACCGCGGAAACAACCGACGGGCTTAATGAATTCGGCGATAAACTGCCGGATGATTTAAACTTTGACGGTTATGAATTCAGAGTATTGATGCACAAAGACGGTAACCTGACTCATCCCGGAGGATGGCGGACTTATGTCGAAATTCCCGAAATGAACGGCGACGTGCTTAACGACGGAGCCTATATGAGGAACTTAGAAGTGGAGACCCGTCTCAATATTAAAATCAAAGCGTGTGAAAACGGTGTTTGGGATAATGTAGCAAGTGAATTAGCAAAAGTGGTTTTGGCAAATTCAGACGAATATGATTATTCCGATCTTGGTCCGTATGATAATATCGCCGTTTTATTATCGCAGAATATTGTCGTCGATTACAAAACTATACCCTACATTGACCTTGACGCGCCGTATTATTTCCAGAATGCCAGCGAGACGTTCACAATAGCGGGGAAACAATTCCTTTTAGCCGGTGAATATATGTATTCGATGATGTCGTCCGTCAGTATGCTGTTCAATAAAACGATTGCCGAATCGTTGGGTCTGCCGTCGTTCTATGATGTTGTTGATAATAATAAATGGACTTTTGATTATATGATGGAATGTACGAGGGGCGTATACAGCGATTTGAACGGCGACGGCAAAAAGAATTTCGGTGATATGTACGGTTTGACGACGCCCGGGGGTATGACATGTTATATTTATAAAGGGTTCGGCGGAACAACTGTCCGCGTAAATAACGAAGGCAAATTCGATATTGCGATGTATTCGATATTGCGATGTATATGTATAATGAACGGAATGTGCAGTTTGTCGATAAACTTCTTCAAATGTTTGACAATATAGATATTTACATGGATGATTCAAAACAGTGGGATTCATTCTTTGACGGAAACGCATTATTTTGTTACTACGGTTCGTCTTTACCGAGACTGAGACCGATCGACAGCTTTGACTTCGGCTATCTGCCTACTCCGAAATACGATGAAAAGCAGGAGAAATACAGCAACTATGTCTGCGGCGGATTGACTGCGGTACCGATCACGGTAACGGATATCGAACGTACCGGAGCAATAATTGAAGCGTTGTATTCAGCTTCGCACAGATATCTCGTCGACGCGTTTATAGCGTCATATGTGGAACAAAAAATTATGCGCGACGTGGATTCGCAAAGAATGTACCGCTTGATGTTCCAAGAGGGTGTGTACGAATTGACCAGCAATGTTGATCCGAGCGGAAAACTTCAGGATTTCAAAATTATAAATGATCTGTTAAAAAAGCGGAGCAATGATTTGGCTTCGTCATGGGCGGCTGTTGAGATCGCCGTCACCGAATCGTATAATAATTTATACGATGAAATCGTCGCGTCAATACAATA
>WREN01000146.1 GCA_009779295.1 Oscillospiraceae bacterium
AATCTGGTCTTGCGTCAGGTCGCGCGTTTTGCGCAGAGTTTTGAATTTTTCACTGAAATAAATTTCCATTGTTTGTTTGACACTCCTTTTAACCACCCCGGCGCGTTGCGCCACCCCTCCACGGAGGGGAATTTAGAACGCGTCATTCCCCTCTTTGGAGGGGTGGCAATGCGTAGCATTGACGGGGTGGTTTTTTCTCATTATAACCCACAACCCCAGCAAAGTCAAACAATCATTTCGATACCCTTTCTAAACTAAACCGAGTTTTTCACCGTTTCCGCGACCATTTTCAGCGCGTTATCCGAAGGATTCGAGCCGTTCAGTATCAAATCGGCTTTCCACTTCGACGGCTCGACATACTCATCGTGGCGGTAGCGCACCATATCCAGATACACCGCCGTAATCTCGTCGAACGTCAGCCCGCGCTGCATATTCCGCCGCAACCGCCTCACGATTCGCTCGTCGGGACGGCACTCGATGAACAGCTTGAGGTCAAGCAGAGCGCAGATTCCGTCGTCGTGCAGGGTCAGCAAACCCTCAACAATGATAACATTCGCCGCATTTTCCCCTATCGCCGTTTCCAAATCGACTTTCAACTTCGGCAAATCCGCGGTGGTCGGATGGTTGTC
Organism: Oscillospiraceae bacterium; assembly: GCA_009779295.1. Taxonomy (GTDB): domain Bacteria; phylum Bacillota; class Clostridia; order Oscillospirales; family CAG-272; genus WREN01. The sequence continues at coordinate 630 of WREN01000146.1, forward strand.
GTCGGTGTACATCTTCTTCGTGATGGGCGCGGCAACAAACGGACGCTCATCCTTCGGTTTAAAGTAGCTGTCCATGTGAAAAACCTTCACTTTTAACATCTCGAGTTCTTTCTCAAGCGCTTCGCAAAACGTTGACTTCCCGCTTGCGCTGCCGCCCGCAATTCCTATAATATACGGTTTTTTCATATTCTACACCAGATGTGGGTACATCTTATAAATCCTTTCAATTTCGTTCGTTTGTCCGGGCGATAATTTTTCATCAGGGTTGAGGCACAAGATATTCTTCATATAGCCGTCTCTGCGTAAAATCTCGTGCATACCGGCGATACAACCTTTATACCCGTTTGCCGCGTCGAACACAACCGCGTTCGAGTCGGTTATTTCCGCCGCGAGCGTGAGAAGTTCCGGCGTGATTTCGCCTGCGTCCGCCGCGGCACGGAAACGGTTGTAGAATTGTACGGACGGCTTTGTCCAAACCGCCCAATGCCCGAGCAACCCTCCCGTAAAACGTTTTTCATATATTTTGCCGTCTACAGTAAACTTATAATTCGTCAGCAGATCTACGCCGATGTTGTCGTCGTTGCCCGTGTACATGCCGATCTTGTCCGCGCGGGGCGACGTAGCCGCCGCACGCATGGTATCGACGGTCGTGTAGCGGTTGAACGAGGCGCACTTGATTGCGCAGACGTTTTCGATTGCGCAGAACCTGCGCCAGAAATTGTAACTCAGCCGTCTGCCGCCGACAGCTTCCTGCAAATAAAACCCGACGACGGGCATGACGTCCGCGACTTTGTACGCGCGCTCTATGAGTTCGTCTTCGGTCAAATCCCTGAGTCCGCCCGGACTCAACAGCGCCGCGTCATAGCCAAACGCTTTCGCGGTTTCGGCTTCGCGGACGGCTTGTTCTACTTTGCCGCACACGCCGGAGATTTTTACGATGGTCTCTTTTGTATATTTATTCACTTCGTCCGCGACAACTTCGAGTACCTTCGCGAACAGATTGTACTGCGGGTCGCGGATCTCGAACTGCGTGCTGTGTACCGCCGTCGCGATCCCCCCGACGCCTGAATCCAAATAATAACGGATCAACCCGCGTTGGGTTTCTTCGTCGAACTTTCGGTTATCATCTAACGCCAACGGAGTTGCCGGTATGAATGTACCGTTTATAAGTTTCGTAATTGTGTCCATTAATAATTGCCCTGCCTTTCTTCAAAATGTGTTGGTTTGCCGAGCCCGCGCCCGCCGTCCATAATCCATTCCGCCTGCCACCTGATGATGTCGTTGCGCGTCACTGACGGATATCCGAACAGTTCCGCACACAAAGACGCGTCGCTGAGCAGTGCGAGCTCACCTTCCGCGCCGGAGAATATCGGGACTTTTCCTAAATATTCGCTCAATATTTCTGCGGCTTTCCTCACTGAAACGACTTCGGGACCCGTGATATTGACTACTTTCGGCGGGTTTTCGGTATGTAAAAGTCCAAGAATCGCTATCTCATTCGCGTAACCCTGCCACACGAAATTGAAAGCCGGAACGGTCAACGAAACCGGATTACCCGCGAGTATGTTTTGCGCGATGTCGTAAAGTACGCCGTAGCGCAGGTCGATGGCGTAGTTGAGGCGGTACATGAAGATTTTCGCACCGTAAGTATATGCGGCGTACTCGAATACGCGCTCGCGTGCAAGCGTGCTCATCGCGTACTCGCCGATCGGTACGGGCGCGACGTTTTCGCTGTTGCCGCCTGTGAACGGCGCCACGTAAGGGTAAAGATTCCCCGACGAGAACACGACGTAATTCGCGCCGCGGTACTTGTCCACCACGTAAGCGGGAACGGCGGCGTTCATCGCCCACGTCAGATATTCCGCGCCGCTCGTGCCGAATTTCCGCCCCGCCATGTAGATAATGTTTTCGGTCGGAGGCAGTTTTTTGATTTGCTCCGTATCGGCGAGGTCGCACGTGATGGTTTCGATGCCGTTGTTGTTTAGAAACCGTTCCGAATCCTTGTCCGTAAAACGCGCGACGGCGATGATACGTTTGTTTATTCCGGCTTTGTTGATGGCGTTTTTAGCGAGAAGACAGAGCGTCGGACCCATTTTGCCGCTCGCGCCGAGAACGGTTATATCGCCGTCGATTTTTTTGATCCCGTTTATTAACTTCTCCGACGGCTCAGTTAATATTTGATTTAATTTTTCTTCCGTCCACATAATCTTACTCCAGCATGATTCTCGTGAGTTCGATTGGGTCTAACACTTCGCCGCCCTTGAACACGCGCATGTTTCCCGACGCGATCTCGTCCATGAGTATCACTTCGCCGCCGACAAATCCGAACTCGAATTTTATATCGTAGAGTTCAAGTCCTTTGGCCGCGAGAACTTCTTCAACGATTTTCGTTATCAATTGCGTTTTGGCTTTGAGCTGTTCAAACATAACTTTATCCATAATGCCGAGCACTTCAAGCCCTTCCGCCGTGATGAGCGGGTCGCCGAGGTCGTCGTCTTTCAACGTGCACTCTACGTAATACGGGAGTTTCGCGCCTTTTTCGATATAAGAGCCGTAACGTTTGAGGAAACTTCCGACGGCGCGCAGCCTGCAAACTACTTCCAATCCCTGCCCGAACGGTTTGACCGCGAGCACTTCCATTTCCGCTTTATCCGCATCTGCGTTCACATAATGCGTTTTGATTCCGCGCTTCGTGAGCTCTTCAAAGAACAGGATAGACATCAGCAGGTTGCCGCGTCCGATCCCTTCTATGCTTAATCCGACGGTATTCGCGCCCGGGTCGAAAACACCGTTCTCGCCGGTAACGTCGTCCTTGAATTTCAAAATATAATTGCCGTTGTCGAGTGCGTAAACGTCTTTGGTTTTTCCTGTGTAAACTTTTTTCATTTTTTATTTATCTCCTTAAAATTTTTTACCCGTTTGCTTCGAATTGATCGATGAGGTTATTTAAAGCTCCTTCTATACTCTTTTCGTTTCTCGCATACCATGAAGCGTAATCGGTACTTTTATTGTTTATCATTAAATCATATATCATGTTTCCCGCGCCTGCTAACATATCATTAAATACTGCTTCGAAACTGAAATATGCCGAATTCCTGATTATTTTGATCATTTCCGAAGTTTCTTCGTCGCGGAGTATTTTAACGTTCATAACCGTGTCGAAATACAACGGAATGAGATAGTTGTACGCGTCGCACGCCGACGCTTCCATGAACGCACCGACAAGCTCGGTTTTGTTACAATTGACGGGAATAACCAATACTGCCGCGATATAGTATACATAGGAATAATATTGGTCTTCGCGTTCATCGAATTTCGGGAACGGTATAATTCCGAAGTCATCATCCATATCACGTAAAAAGTTTGAATTGCTTATATTTGTAGGAAGCAATAACGTTTCACCGTTCTTTAATTTATCGATATGCCACGTATGATACGGGGTATTTCCCTGATCGAGTAAGTATGTCCCCGGATTAGTATAGAATTGATTGTAAACTTTTTCTACAAGAGTAGTGAGTTTTTCGTGATCAGGGTCAAGCCTTGGATAGTCATCAACGATTTTTATCAAATGCGCGTTTTTCGAACTCATCATCATTTCGGTATGGAAGAAGTTTCCAAATCATTTACTGGACCGTTTCCGCACGAAACGAAAATCAATAAAACCGAAATTAATAATATAATCTTTTTCAAGTTTAATCACTCCTTATTAACACATCCGTAATTTCGTAGATATAAGTTCTGTGATAATCTTTGTTGGGATACCAGTTGTGTTGCGGGACGACAAAATTTTCTTCTTTGTAATTGTCCACATATAGTTTTTTGCCGATAATTACAAGTTCCGCTTCGCCGAAATATACCGCGCCATTTATATCGAAGCACGGCGTTAGACCTGTTTCCTTTGCTTTGTCGTAATCTCTGCCGCTTTTACTTCCGCAGAAATTTAGCGCATCGCGGTATTCGTCGCCGAAAAACGTAAACGCCGCAACATCGCTCTCCTCCGTGAATTCGTAAGTGTAACGGTGCGGGCGGATGACGCACATGATAACGGGCTTGTTCCACATGAACCCCGCCATTCCCCATGAAGCCGTCATCATATTGAACTTGTTTGAATCTTTCTCTTTTGCTGAAATCAACATCCATTGTTCCGAGATTCTTTGAATAATATTCCCCGGAATATCGTTCGGTTTAATTTGTTTAAAAGTTTTCATCTCCAAAATTAAATCCCCTTTCAAGTTTTTGTTTTATATTGATTTTATCGAGCGCAAGAGCTATAATGATATACATCGCGGCGCTGACCCCCGCTTGAATCAGGTTGAACGGAATCGAAGCGAGCGGCACTTTCAAACTGCCCACGATCACCGCTTCGTAGAAGTAGTAACCGCCCGTGCAGATAAGTCCCGCGAGAACGGCGGCGATAACGTTTCTTAAACACAACACACGTTTTTTATTATTTATGAACATAAGTGCCATGAGGGCTTTGATTATAAAAGTTCCCGGTATCCAAATCGCAGACCCGACTAATAAATCCGCCAATCCCGCGCCAACCGCAGCCGCCGCGAGCCCGTAAGGAAACGGGACAAAACTCGCCGCGAGATATACGAATATATCGCCGAGGTGGATGTAACCGTTTCCGGTTATTCGGAACGCGGAGTATCCCGTGACGAGCATGATGACCGCCGCGAACAACGCCGCCATCACAAGTTTTTTGATTATGTTGCGTTTCATTGTTGTGTGTCCTTTGTGTGTATTATCGTTTGGTTGGATAACTTATATCATCGCCCCATGATGTCAATTCATTAAAATAATATTCTACTCCTGCTAACCCTGCCGCCCATAAAAACGCTCTGTCCCTTTCGCATATTTCATCAAGAGCCATCCACTTTAACTCTGTTAATATTTGATTTTCTTCTGCAAGTTCGGGATCGCTTCCCAATATTGGTTTTTGATTTCCAATACCAATATAAAAAGTATGTATTTTTACGTTATCACCAAAAGGAAAAAGGTATTCGCATAACTTTTTTATTATTACCCCCGAAACGCTACATTCCTCTTGCAATTCTCTTATCGCCGCTTGTTCAGGAGTTTCATCTTTTTCGATACCGCCACCCGGTAATGTATAATATTCATTTTTTTCGCTTCGTTTATGTTTTACCATTAAAATTTTATTATCTCTGACAACTAAACAAAGCGACCCGTTTTTGTATTCCATTTATTTCACCAACCTATACAAATTCTTCTCAATTCGAACCCCGTCACGCACAGGTGTCTCGAAATTCGCCGTATCTTTTATCACTTCATAGATAAACCCGGACGCGAATTCCGCCGCGTTACCGAGCGGATTACCATCGAGTAATTTACCCAATAATACCGACGCGAATATGTCCCCCGTACCGGGATAATTCTTGTCGATTCTTTTTTGCAGAAAAAACGTTGGGTCTTTATCTTTTTCCCTGTCGTAGCTTACGGTGCCGATACAATCGTCTATATGCACTCCGGTCAGCACAAC
>WREN01000147.1 GCA_009779295.1 Oscillospiraceae bacterium
AAGCGTTTCAGAATCGTTTCCGAAAGGTACAGAAACCGCCGTAAAGGGTTCGGTCTACGCTTTAATCTCATTGCTGGTATCTGTAATTATGAAATTATTAATTGATTTCGCAAGAGGTCTAATGTATATCACCGCCGTTATTTCTGCAAATTATCTGTAAATCCTCAACTGTTTCATCAAACGACAACGTATGTTCAATTTCGTAATGTTCCTGCAAAAAGTCAATCCCACCAAAATTATACAAGTATTTAAACGCGGTTTTGACATCAAGCGAATACTCACGGGCAAACTCATTTACGCACACCACGAGCCAATTTATTATATTTATTTCTTTTGTTGTTATAAAGATCACCTCTGCCTATATTATAAACTATTTATTTGAAATTTGCAACCCCCCTGCAACCATTCTAATTTTTCTTCATGCGCCTTAATAGCCGTCTTTTTCTCGTTCCATTCCGTCAATATCACATAGTCATATCTGGCGGATTCCGCTTTAATGTTCTTTTTAACACGATCATCAATTCCGCTAACCTTCTTTGCTTTTATTCCGGCAAGCGGTACGCCTCACAAACCGAATGATAATAATCGTTTACGTGTTTGACCATAAAAACGCCTCCATAATTTTGATAAGAAATATTAGCCGACGATTGTTGATAATATTATATCACCAATTACTATTATTTGCAAATAATTTTTACATATTTCACCAAAATTTAATAAGTGAACAACTGTACGAATCGTACACCTCAATAAGTACAAATGAAAAAAACAGAGAGAACTATCTCCCATTATTATCTTCATCTTCCACTATCTTTTAGTATGTTTTAATACCGATAAGGGGCAAACAAGGGGCAAAACATAGTTTTTATAAATTTCACCCAAAAACAAAAACCCTTACGAATGTATACACCGTAAGGGTTTTCTATGGCGCGCCTGACAGGATTCGAACCTACGACCTGCCGGTTCGTAGCCGGACACTCTATCCACTGAGCTACAGGCGCAAAAATATATTCTCTGATATTATATAATATCACATAAGTTATTTCTTGTCAAGAGGTTTTCTAACTTTTTTGACAATATGAAACGCTGAAATGACGGCAACACCCAGTACAACCGTTATAATCGCCGCGATAAACAGCGGATAATACCCGCTTGATTTGAAATTCATAACGATATTATTGCGTTCCGCGTAATCTGCAGCATAACTGTTTTCCGAACAGTCGAGGATCAAACTTTCGCACGTCATGAAAACGTCATGACCGATAAATCCGACCGACGCCGGGATTTTCAATTCGCCTAACCGCAGACAACCTTCGAACGCGAAATCATCGATGAAATTTAACGTTTCCGGCAAGATTATGTCTTTTAACATTACGCAGCCCGCAAACGTGCCTTTTTCAATGCGTTCTAAATTTGCCGGAAGTTTTACGCTCCTTAGATTTATACATCCTTGAAACGCTTCAGCTCCGATGGACTCAACGATGTCCGAAATGATGATTTCCTCAAGGTCTACGTTGTTCAAACATGCCGTTTCCCGTATGTATTTCACAGGATATCCGTAAATTTCGTCGGGAATCACAATTTTGTTGACAAGTCTGGCGATACCCTCAACAGTAACAAATCCGTCGCCGTCTACCGAATAACCGATGCCGTCATCCGTATAGGTATACGCCTCATATTCTTCCGCCGATACGCTAACGCCAAAAAATATTAGCAAAAATATTAATATAATTAATTTCTTTAACATTTTCTCAACCCATTCACTTCGTACAACAATATTTCAGCGTCATGATTGCCGCACCCGCGTATTTTAACGCACGCAATTTCTTTTTCCGGATAAGGGTTATCCCACGTAAACCTGTAGAGAGTTCCATCATCTATCTCTACGGGATCCGCCAAATATGTCCCGATATATCCTTCATGCCTGTAATACTCCTGCGGCATGGGTTCGGCGTGCGGGCGGTTGACTTCACAGATATTACCGCCGTACTCAACGTCAATTGTTTCATAACAGCCGTCGGTATATTTTATTTCATACTCACCGATTTTAATCAGCTTGCTGAAGAATTTTCGTTCAACGTTAGTGAGAGACGCGTGAGTAAACTCAATCGCATCGAAGAATCCAGCGGCATTTATGCCGTTAACTTTGAAAGTTACTTCAATTGTTGAGGCGTATGCGTTGGCAGGCGACGCAACTACTATTTGCTCATCAGCAGCCAACAACGGAACCTGTTCATAATCGTACGGTGTTTGGTTGCGTAATTTCAAACGTAAATCGGGTATGAATTTTCTTACGACCAGATCGTAACTCCTGCGGCAGTTCACTTCATAACCATGCGTCCACATCATGCCTGCCGAATACAATAAATCGTACATTTTCCCTTCATAAGCCAAATCATACTCGTTATTACTCACCCATGTCGAAACCTGTGCGCCAATGATTCCGGGTTTCGCCGCGCGTGATTTGAACCGCGGGTAATGGCTCGAATACATATTACCCATTATAACTTCGAATCCGTGCTTTAATAAATGATCTTCTATGTCCAATCCAAAATTGAAATACCAAATAAAATCAAGCATTATAATATCTTTCGGAATCATATCTATCGCGGGCGGCGTCTTATAATTGGTAACATCTTGAAGCATGTCACCCCAAATCATCATTTTCAACCCGCGTTCTTTCAAGAACGAGTGAAACAGATTAATATCATACGCGAAAAGTTCCGCCGGATCTTTGTCTTTGCAAATCGGACAAACGCCGATTCTGTACACTTCGTCGTGTCCCATATGGACGTATCGCTTCGGTTTAAACACTTCAAGGATTTCGTTCGTCAAATCAAGGATTATCTCATAACTTTTCGGATTCGACGGGCAGTAACAGCTCGGATATTCCTCGTGCGGTACAATATCGGCTACGAATAGATTTTCACCTTCCTCGTTTTCCACAAATTGACCCGAGACCTCGCCGATTTCCGGATGAGAAAGCGTAATATACTGCACATGGCTGAGCGATTGGATTTCGGGAATTACTTCAAGTCCGAACGATTCGGCGTATTCGACGATTTCCCTGACTTCTGATTTCTCCAAAACCGGATTATTCGCGATCATATCACGGTGTCCGGGAACCGGACACAAATCAAGTTTGCTGTCCGCGCAGGCTTTCATCCAAACTTCGTTGATTTCCGGATGGCTGTCATATCTCATTCCGGCTGCTACCTCAATAAACAGCGTGTTGTATTTCATCGGCACAAGCAGATATTTTATTAAACGCTTGAAAAACGGTATCTGGTCGCGTTCCGGCAATCCGAAATGCGCGCCCCTGAACTGCATATACGGGCTGTCAGTTATCAAAACGCACGGGATTTCGAGTGTTTCGGGGTTAATGAGCTGCAACAGTGATTCCACACCGTAGACGAGTCCGCGCCTGTCGGCGGCGTTGATACGGATATAATGGTCGTGAACGTCCAGCGAATAAGTTTCCGGCGCGGTCGTATTTAATTTATTAATAGTAATTGTAAAATCGGATTGCTTTCCGTACGGTTTGATTGGCAGTGTAATTCCGTATTCCTCTTCCAAACGTTCGGCTAAATGTCCGGAAGCGAACTTGCATTTATTACATGTCGTATCCGTTTCGATTGCTGTAATCGCGGATAATGATATAGTTGTATCCGGATAGAAACACAATGTTTTCGGACGCGGATAAACTTCTGCATAGTCAGGCACCGCGCCGTTTATCGTCATGTATTCCACTAAAAGGTTTTTATACTGGAAATTTGTATTCAAACGTATCACGAGGTTGTCGCAGTCGGTAGCGGTAACGACAGTAATCAGCGGGTTGTCGTTCGGAACAGCGGGTACGCTGTGCGGTACACAGGGGATCGTTTCGCCGATTTTCTCCAGACTGCCGCCCTGCAACACCGTAAACACTTCGATCTTTACGCAAGTCGTTGCGTCAACGAGTTTGACGGTGACGGAATCAACGTAGCAGCTGTGCTTGAGGTTGACAAACGCGTCAATCCCGATGTCCATCGTCGCCGTATATTTCCAGCCGCCGCGCAAAACGTAACCTTCTTCTTTAAGATAATCCGGCGGCATTGGAATTTTTGTACCGCGTCGGTAAAAATTATATTCTTTTATATATTTGTTCAGACTGCCGATATACATTAAAATCAAATCCCCCTTTAAAATATAATTTAATTTTACTGTAATATTATGAACATGGTATTAATTTACAAGAAATAATAAAAAAATAACCGTTCCCCCGTGCCGAGGTTGTAGGTTATTTTCATTTTAACATACTTTTGTCTTTTTGTAAATACCCTCTATACTTGACAAATATCCGAAATTATGTTACTATTAAAAAAACTTTTGACGGAGAAATAATATGATTACACTTACACATAACGGCGTTTTCTTGCCGGAAAATAAAAATATTACGATTGCGGAAGCAAGAAAGAACACGATTGCGTATCAAATTTTAAATACGCATAATACATCCGGTAACGACGAAAAGCTGAAAATCAAATTCGACGCGATGGCTTCGCACGACATCACTTACGTGGGAATTATCCAAACCGCGCGGGCAAGCGGTTTGAAAGAATTTCCCATTCCCTACGTACTCACCAACTGTCACAACAGTCTGTGCGCGGTCGGCGGCACGATCAACGAGGATGACCATATGTTCGGATTTTCCGCCGCGAAAAAATACGGCGGGATTTATGTTCCGGCACATCAGGCGGTCATACATTCGTACATGCGCGAAACGATTAGTGGTTGCGGCAAAATGATCCTCGGCTCCGACAGTCACACGCGCTACGGCGCGTTGGGTACGCTCGCAATCGGTGAAGGCGGTCCCGAACTTGTCAAACAGCTTCTCGGACGCACTTACGATATTAATATGCCGCAAGTCATCGCGGTCAAACTCACAGACACTCCGAAACCGGGCGTAGGTCCGCAGGACGTCGCGCTCGCTATCATCGGCGCGGTGTATAAAAACAACTTTGTCAAGGATAAAATCCTTGAGTTTATCGGCGACGGGATAAAAAATCTGCCAATCGAATACCGCAACGGCATAGACGTTATGACTACGGAAATGGGGTGTTTGTCGTCGATCTGGGAAACCGACGAAGCTACGGAGCAATATTTTATTAATCACGGCAGACCCGACGCGTATAAAAAACTCGCGCCGAACGGCGTTGCGTACTATGATGGGATAATTGAAGTTGATTTATCACAAATCAAAAGCATGATTGCGCTTCCTTTCCATCCGAGTAACGCGGTCACGATTCGCGAATTTATCGACAACCCATATAAATATTTTAATAAAGTTAAAGTAATCGACAGCAAAATCCATGTAGACCAAGGTATCATCGCGGGATGTGCGGGCGGAACGTTCGACAACTTGTGCGCCGCTGCGGATATTTTACGCGGCAAGAGCGTTGGGAACGGCGCGTTTAGTTTGTCCGTTTACCCCGGAAGTCAGCCTGTGATGAGCGCGATTTTGAAGAATGGCGTAGCGTCCGACATTATCAACGCCGGCGCGATTCTGCGCACTGCGTTTTGCGGACCATGTTTCGGCGCGGATAATATTCCGGCGAACGACGGTTTCAGCATTCGCCACACGACGCGCAATTTTGAAAACCGCGACGGCTCGATTCCTAAGGACGGGCAAACCTCCTACGTAGCGCTCATGGACGCGCGTTCGGTCGCGGCGACGGCAATAAACGGCGGCGTTCTCACGCCCGCCGACAGTTTGGATATTGATTATTCCACGCCGGAATATATTTACGATGATACTGCATACCGCAACCGCGTGTTTAACGGTTATGGTTCGCCCGATGATTCTGTTGAACTTATATTAGGTCCAAACATCACAGACTGGCCGGAAATCAAGCCACTCGGCGAAGATATGTGGATGCAAGTCGCATCGGTACTTCTCGACCCTTTGACGACGACCGATGAACTCATTCCGTCCGGCGAAACTTCGTCGTACCGCTCCAATCCAATTAAACTCGCGCAATTTGCGTTGTCGCGCAAGGATCCGGGTTATGTTGCGCGTACTAAACAAGCTGTGAACGGCAGCGTCATTTACGCTGTCAAACCTGGCGACGGTTC
>WREN01000148.1 GCA_009779295.1 Oscillospiraceae bacterium
AATGGAGCTGCTGGGGGGACTCGAACCCCCGACCTGTTGATTACGAATCAACTGCTCTACCGACTGAGCCACAGCAGCGCCTTAGTTGCTCCGATTATTATAGCACACAGAAACGAATTTGTCAAGAGGAAATGAATAGAATTGAATGAAATCAAAGAAATAATGCGCAGTCACGGCATTGAATTTAAAAAAAAGTTCGGTCAGAATTTTATTGTGAACGAAACTATTCCGAAACAGATTGCCGAAATAGTACGCGGCGAAGAGTGTGTGATTGAGATCGGACCGGGGATTGGTACTTTAACTCGCGAATTGTGCGAAGTTTGTACGCGCGTAACTGCCGTTGAAATTGACGGAGAGTTGATACCAATCCTGCATGAGACGCTCGCCGGATATAACAACGTGGACATAATCCACGGCGATTTTATGAAGTATGAAATTAAAGAAACAAATTTTGCCGTCGCGGCGAACCTGCCGTACTATATCACGACGGACGTAATCGAAAAATTAATGAAGTATAAACCTAAAGCAAACAAAATCGTATTAATGCTGCAGAAAGAAGCGGCGAACCGTTTGTGCGGCGAACCCGGCGAAGTGATGATGCGGCTCGCGTATTACGGAAAAACCGAAAAAAAGTTCGACGTTTCGGCGGGGAATTTTATTCCGCAGCCGAAAGTGGATTCAACCGTTATCTGCATAACGCCGCACAATGATTATTCATACGTAAACGAAAAGATTTTATTCCGCGTATTAAAAAACGCTTTCGCTCAGCGGCGCAAAACATTAGCGAACGCTTTAGCGGCGGAATTTGATAAGGCGTTAGTTTTAAAAATATTGGATCAATGCGGCATTGATTCCGCTGTACGGGGAGAAAAATTGAGCATCCGGGAATTCGTTACGGTAGCGGATACAATATATAAGAATATTAATAAAATGTAAAAAATGAAATTTCGGCGAATAAAACTTGCAAAACGGGGAATTTTGTAGTATAATTCTAATTATAAAATTTTGACAGGAGTGTTATTAGTAATGACAAAAAATATTCACGTAAAGAAATGGGTCGACGAAATGGCGGCACTCTGCAAGCCGGACAGCGTTTACTGGTGCGACGGCTCGCAGGAAGAGTATGACAGAATGATCCAAATAATGATAGATGCGGGTCTCGCTACTCCGTTGAATCCGGAAAAACGTCCCGGATGTTATTTGTTCCGCAGCCATCCGTCAGACGTCGCCAGAGCTGAAAAGCGTACTTTTATCGCGTCGAAGAAGAAAGAAGACGCCGGTCCGACAAACAATTGGATCGATCCGGACGAATTGAAAGCAACCATGACCGCGCTTTACGACGGCTGCATGAGGGGGCGCACGATGTACGTTATCCCGTTTTCGATGGGTCCGGTCGGTTCATATATTTCTAAAATCGGCGTTGAAATCAGCGACAGCCCGTATGTCGTCATAAACATGAAAATCATGACGAGAATCGGAACAACAGTTCTTGAAACTCTCGGTGAGGACGGAGAATTTGTCAAGTGCTTACATTCGGTAGGCAAACCTCTGCTTGACGGCGCAAAAGATACCGAATGGCCTTGTATTCCGAATGTAGACGATAAATATATCAGCCACTTCCCCGAAGAGCGAATGATTTGGTCTATCGGTTCCGGTTACGGCGGAAACGCTTTACTCGGTAAAAAATGCTTCGCGCTGCGTATCGCCGGTGTTCAGGCTCGCGACGAAGGCTGGCTCGCCGAGCATATGCTTATTTTGAAACTCACAAACCCCGAAGGTCAGTCGTACTATATCTGCGGCGCTTTCCCGAGCGCCTGCGGCAAAACCAATCTCGCTATGCTTGAACCGGTTTTCCCGGGCTGGAAAGTTGAAACTATCGGCGATGACATCTCGTGGATGAAATTCGGCGAGGACGGCAGGCTTTACGCTATCAATCCCGAAGCAGGGTTCTTCGGCGTCGTGCCGGGCACTTCGATGAAATCCAACCCCAACGCTATGAAGCAAATTCAATCAAATACGATATTTACCAATGTAGGTCTGACCGACGACGGCGACGTGTGGTGGGAGGGAAGCGGAATACCCGCTCCGGATCACCTCATCGACTGGCAGGGCAACGACTGGACTCCGGATTGCGGCAGACTCGCGGCTCATGCCAACGCGCGTTTCACGACTCCGGCGGCACAATGTCCGGTCATAGCGCCCGAATGGGAAGACCCGGCAGGCGTGCCGATTTCAGCTATTCTGATCGGCGGACGCCGCAAGAGTACTATTCCGCTTGTAAACGAGAGCCTTGACTGGAATCACGGTATTTTCTTGGGTTCTATCATGGGATCGGAGATAACTACTGCCGATATTACAGACAAAGTCGGGCAAGTCAGGCGCGACCCGTTCGCGATGCTGCCGTTTATGGGTTATCATATGGGCGATTATTTGCGGCATTGGTTTAACATCGGCAAAAGAACCGACGCTTCCAAACTGCCGAGGATTTACTTCGTAAACTGGTTCCGCAAGAACGCGGATGATAAGTTCATCTGGCCCGGATTCGGAGATAACAGCCGTGTGCTGAAATGGATCGTTGAACGTTTATCAGGAACCGGCGAGGCTGTAGAAACTGCTATAGGTAATCTGCCGGCTCCCGGAGCGATAGATACAAGCGGAACTAACGTGACCGCCGAAGAAATGAATGAACTGTTTAAAATCGATAAGGAATTGTGGGTCGCAGAGATTGCATCCATTAAAGAAAACTACAGGAGTTACGGCGATCGCTTACCGGTCGAACTTGCGGATGAACTTGCGAAACTGGAAAGTAAATTAGTGTAAAACAACAAAACCCACTTTTCATAAGTGGGTTTTGTATTGGATGCGATATATTGACAATTTTGGCGAAATATGATAGAATAAAATTGGTAAGGGAAATTGTTAAGGCGGTTAGGACCTCTTTTTTAAGAAAGGGGTGGTGGTATGAGTATTACATACACAGAATTATTTATGTTCTGTACGTTAATAGTTAATATAATTCATTTAACGGTAACGATAATAGTTAGTAATAAGCGTAATAAAAAATAACTGCCTCCGTACAAAGTAGCAGTTATTTTTTAATCTCTACACTACGGGGCTAACCAAATTAACGATTAACCCTTACCTTATTTATATTATATCACAAAAATAAAAAATTGTCAATATTTAGAGGAAATAAATTTTCGCACTAATGTTGTAAAACTCCCGAATTTATGATATAATAATATAAAGTTTAAATTTTTAAGGAGACTGTAAAATAATATGGTTTTAGAGAATATGGAGTATTTAAAAAAATTCGATCCTGATGTAGGCGCGGCGGTATTCGCCGAATTTAAACGCCAGCAGGACGGTATCGAATTGATCGCTTCCGAAAATTTCGTTTCGCCGGCAGTTTTGAGCGCGGCTGCGTCCGTTTTGACGAACAAATACGCGGAAGGTTATCCCGGCAAACGCTATTACGGCGGTTGCGCGAAAGTTGACGTCGTTGAAACCCTCGCTATCGAACGCGCCAAAGAATTGTTCGGCGCGGAATTCGCGAACGTGCAGCCCCATTCCGGCGCGCAGGCGAATTTAGCCGCGTATCAGGCGCTCTTGAATTACGGCGACACAGTGCTCGGCATGAATCTCGCACAGGGTGGGCATTTGACGCACGGAAGCCCGGTCAATTTTTCCGGCAAGGCGTATAAATTCATCGCTTACGGAGTTGACGATACCACGCATTATATCGATTACGACGTGCTTGAACAATTGGCAGTCGAGCAAAAACCGAAATTGATCGTTGCCGGAGCGAGCGCGTACCCGCGTATATTGGATTTCGAACGTTTTGCGGATATTGCGAAGAAAGTCGGCGCGTATTTGATGGTAGACATGGCGCACATCGCAGGGCTTGTCGCGGCGGGATTGCATCCGAACCCGTTAAAATACGCGGACGTTGTCACTACGACTACGCACAAAACATTACGCGGTCCGCGCGGAGGAATGATATTGTGTAGGGAAGAACTGGGGAAACAAATAAACAGCGCAGTGTTCCCGGGTATACAAGGCGGTCCGCTTATGCACATTATCGCCGCGAAGGCCGTATGTTTCGGCGAAGCGCTTAAACCGGAGTTTAAAACGTATCAGGCACAAATCGTAAAGAATGCGAAGGTCTTGGCAGAAACATTATTATCCGAAGGTTTCGATTTGGTTTCGGGCGGAACGGATAACCATCTCATGCTCGTTGATTTGCGTAAATTCGGCCGCACGGGCAAAGAAATGGAAACTATGCTGGATGAAGTTCACATAACCGTCAACAAGAACGCGATCCCGAACGATCCGCAGAAACCGGTTTATACAAGCGGGATACGGATCGGTACTCCGGCCGCTACGACGCGCGGATTGATAGAGGAGGATATGGTGACGCTCGGCAAGTTGATAGCCCTTACGGCGGCGGAATTCGATACCAAAGCGGATTATATCCGTTCGAAAGTTGCAGAGTTGTGCGCGAAGTATCCTTTGTATTAATTTGTATTAAACTGTATTAATTGGAAATAAGTTTAACTGTTTCCAAAATGCAAATGTGCATAAATACACAAAAACCGGCAGTAAAATCTGTTACAAAAGCATATTGACACAATCCTATAAAATATGGTATTATTTAAGATGGGAAATGTATAAGCGGAGGTGAGAAGCCGTGGGTGGAATAATATTGGTAACGTCCTGTAAAGGCGGCGTCGGAAAATCGACTGTCGCCGCGAATCTCAGTATGTTTCTTGCGTTATCGGGCTGCCGTACACTGCTGATCGACTGTGATTTAAGTATGCGGTGCCTTGATTTAATTTTAGGGCTTGAGAGTTCTGTGATGTACGATTTATATGATGTTATGGTGCGGGATATAGCGTTCGGCAAAGCGATTGTAGTGTACGAGCGCGAACCGAATTTATCGTTCTGCGCCGCTCCGTTTAAATATGAACCGTCGGAAAAATTCACTCCGGAGAGTTTTGGGAAAGAAGTATCGGAGATAAAAGAATCCGCGCAATTTGAATATATCGTAATAGACACGGCGGCCGGGATCGGCATGTCATTGGACATGGCAGCGTACTCCGCTGATACCGCGTTAATTGTCGCGACGCACCATCCGGCGTCGATACGCGGCGCGGAACGCACAGGCGAATATTTGAATGCCGGAAATAATACAATATTGTATAAACGGCTTATTGTGAATTGTTTTGAACTCGGAACTGTCCCTGATATAATCGAGATAATCGACCATTCGTATTTGCAGCTGATCGGCGTGGTTCCGTATTCGAAACAGCTTGCCAAAGAACAATATGCCGGTAGATTAGCGGATACATTGAACAAAACGGATTTTAACACGTATACGGCATTTGAAAATATTGCAGAGCGCATTCGGGGCGGGAATGTGCCGCTGATGAGCGGATTTAAGAATTATAAAAAGCAAAAGAAAGGATTGATTTTGACATATGGATATAGCGATCATAGCTGACGACCAGAAAAGGGAGCTGATGATACAGTTCTGCATAGCGTATTGCGGTATACTCGCGAAACACACATTGTGCGCGACGGTTTCTACAGGCAAATATATAGAAACCACGACAGGTTTGAAATTCGAACGGATATTGTCCGACGTTCACGGCGGTTCGCAGCAGATAACGTCAAGAGTTTCCTTTGACGAAATAGATTTGGTGCTGATGTTCCGCGACCCCGGGACAATAAACGACGAGGGTAAGAACAGAACGGAAATGGAACTGCTCCGCATGTGCGATATGCACAACGTCCCCGTGGCGACGAACATAGCTACCGCCGAAGTATTGGTATGCGCGCTCGACCGTGGCGACCTTGACTGGCGCGAAGTCTTCAATCCGCGGTCAGAATACAATAAACGCAGAAAGATACACAAAATATGATAGTTTATACACCGGGACGGCGAAATAAAGCGGCATTTATAATTTCGCTGATATTGTTTATATGTACGGCAGCCGCGCTTTGTTTCGGGGCGCTCGGAATAGGTCACCGTTTGGTGCTGCAATTGGTTGGGACGATAACGCTTACCTCAGGCGTATTCATCACGGGACGATACTC
>WREN01000149.1 GCA_009779295.1 Oscillospiraceae bacterium
ATACGTGAATATCGAACATACGCCCACATAGCGGTTGGTTACGGATTGAGTGAAAGCCAGATATACCGTATTATCAAGTGGGTAGAAGATACTCTGATTAAAGATGGTACATTCTCGCTTCCGGGCAGAAAAGCATTGTTGAAAAGTGATATTAAATATGAAGTCATACTCATAGATGTGACCGAAAGCCCGATTGAACGCCCCCAAAAAAACAGAAGCGGTATTACTCCGGCAAAAAGCGGCGGCACACCTTGAAAACGCAGTTAGTGGCTGACAAGCATACGAAACAAATCATATGCACCGCGTTTGGCAAGGGTAGGCGGCATGATTTTTGGCTGTACAAAGCCTCAAAAGTACGCATACATGAAGATATACAAGCCATAACAGACACGGGCTATCTTGGTATTTCCAAGCTGCATAAAAATTCTCTTCTGCCCAAGAAACGCTCAAAACGCAAACAGTTGACAAATGATGATATTGCTTTCAATTTCTCTGTTTCTTCTCTCAGAGCCGACAACGAACATATCATCGGCTTCGTCAAGCGTTTCAAAATTCTTTCCGAACGTTACCGAAACCGCCGCAAACGCTTTGGCTTACGCTTCAACTTGCTTGCTGGCATCTGCAATTTTGATTCTCGGCTTTAGTTATGCTAGTTATGCAACAACTCTTTTGTTGTAATGTCCGGCTTTGATGAAATCACTTATGCGCCGAGGGCAAAAGAATCCGGCGTCCACGCTTTTGTTTTCAAGAGCAGGAGTCTTGATTATTTTATCGGGGTCGCGCGCGGGGTTATGCGTGGTGAAATCTATTATCCCGAGGCGAAAACCATTCCCATGCCGACGGGCGAGGCTCCGCTGACCGGACTCGAAATGGAAGTGCTGCGTCTGATGTGCAGGCATATGACCGGCAAGGAAATAGCTGAAGAGTTGTTTATCAGCGAGAATACGGTAAAGTTCCACAAAGCCAATATGCTGGCGAAAACGGGTTTCTCAAAGGCGGTAGACCTTGCCTTCTATATGATTTCCAACGGTTGGATCAATCCTTTGTATTGATTGAGCCGCCCCCATACCCCCGATTGACAATTTTTATACGGTATTATATAATTAAGTTTGTAAAACGTTTTACAAACTTAGGAGGGTGTCTTATGATAAAATGGTGTAGAAAGGTTCCGCAGGAGTTGATTTCACGGCTTTACAATCAAAGCGTGTCGGGTATTTGCGACGACGAACTCGCCGACGAAGTCGGATGGGCGTTATACGCGCGGTGCGAGAGTATTATATCGGCTACCAACGGTTTTGAGAAAAAAGTATTGATATGTCCCAAATGCGGCAAGGATGTTCCGCGCGTTGAAAATGTTTTTGATTGTCCGTGCGGTTTTCACGCGACATGGGAAGAGTTTAAAAAATCGTATAAAGGCAAGCAGCTCCATGCCTCCAACGCTCTGCCGATCTTTCTGAAATATCAGCGGGACTTCCCGAGAGCCGAAACCTACGGAGAAAAACTGATCTGTATTGATATTCTGATACACTCTTTTCATATCAAAAATTCGTATTACAAAGAATTGGACAGTTATGACGTGGAGGACGAAAGCGTCGCGTTAAACCGTCCGACCGGCGCGAATTTGATCGAAGGGTCGCTCACGGAGGTCATACTGTTCCTTGATAAACTTTCGGCTATACCTGATTCGCAGGAAAAATCACGATGGAAAAAAGTCATACGCAGAGCCAACGGCGGGCATATACCGGAATTATAAATTTATTAAATTTAATTTTTGATCGGATCCTATCCGCCGCTAATAGTTTTTTGTAGAAAAATAATCAAATTAATGTGAAAACTACCCGTTACGGATAGGGCGGAATTGAAATGATTATGTTACTCTATTATTGGGGGGATAATAAATAATAGACGTGTGCTAAAACTTACAAAATGATAAAAATAATGCTATGATATAGTCATGGATAATGAAAACAGAATGGCAAAATTGCCTGAAAAGAAATATTTGGTAACGCTTGGGATAAGAAAACCAACATTCGACGCTATGCTCGCCATACTGGATAGCGCATATAAGGAAATGCGCAAAAAAGGCGGACGGAAGCGGAAGTTGAGCGTTCTTGATATGCTGTTGATAACACTGGGGTATTATCACGATTACCGTACGATGGAAAATCTCGGATTTGATTACGGAGTACACAAGCAGCGAATAAGTGAAGCGATAGACTGGGTCGAACAGACGCTGATAAAAGACAGAACATTTTCGTTGCCTTCCAAGCGTGAACTAATCAAGGAAGACAGCAGTGTTTCAATCGCGATAATCGACGTAACCGAGTGTGAAACAGAGCGTCCGAAACACAAGCAGAAAGATTCGTACTCGAAGAAAAAAAACGTCATACCATGGGAAGAAGAGGGCGAAACCATGAAGATGGTTTATGAAAAGAAATAAAATATTTGAGGGGACTGCGGAAGCTGTCCCCTCTTGAAATTAATCTGAAAGTATGATATAATTAATTATAAATTATATTGTGAAATCTGAGGAGAGATAAAAATTGGCTTTATTGGAGTACAAATGCCCAAACTGCGGCGGTGCGATTCAATTTGATCCGGGGACGCAGGAAATGACCTGTCCTTATTGCGAATCCGTTATGGACGTTCAAGCCTTGAAATCAATGGACGAAGCAATTGCGCAAAATCAAAAATCGGAATCAATCGACTGGGGGTATATGGGCGGCGATTGGCGAACTGACGAACAGCAGGGTATGGCGGTCTATTCATGCAAGTCCTGCGGAGGAGAAATCGTCGGCGATGAAACGCTTGGCGCGACCTCCTGTCCGTTTTGCGGGAATCCGGTAGTAATGACTTCGAAGTTTTCCGGAACATTACGCCCCGAAATAGTGATACCGTTCAAGCTCGGCAAAGACGCCGCGCTTGCCGCCCTGCAAAAACATTATCTGAAAAAAAGGCTGCTTCCCGCCGTATTCAAGAAAAAAAACCATCTTGACGAGATAAAAGGCGTGTACGTGCCGTTCTGGCTCTTTAACGCCGACGCGGACGCGCATATCGAATATAACGCGACAAAAGTGCGCCGTTGGAGCGACAGCACCTATGATTATACGGAAACTTCCACATACCGCGTCGTTCGCGAAGGCGGCATCGGTTTCAATCATGTGCCTGTGGACGGTTCGCGCGCTATCGACGATACGCTTATGGAGTCCATAGAGCCGTTTTATATGAAAGACGCGGTGGATTTCCAAACCGCTTATCTGGCGGGTTTTTTCGCGAATAAATACGATGTTGACGCTGACGAAAGTATTCCCCGCGCTAATGAGCGTATCAAGAACAGCACTTCGTCCGAATTCGCCAAAACGGTGACCGGTTACAATACTGTTACGCCGCAAAGCACGAATATCAAGCTGAAAAGCGGCGGATTTCGATATGCCCTGCTTCCGGTATGGCTGCTCGGCACAAGCTGGCAGGGGCGGAATTTTATTTTCGCCATGAACGGTCAGACAGGAAAATTTGTCGGCGATCTGCCGTTGGACAAAAGGGCATATTGGGGTTGGTTCTGGAAGATTTCCGGAATCGCGGCGGCTGCGCTGATAATAATTGTTCAAATTCTAATAAGTTTGTAGGAGGGCGCAAATATGAAATTCAGGATTTTTTTGATTGTTGTATTTATACTCATCGTCTTGCCTTTTAATGTGTTTGCGGTTGAGCGTTTCATTGACGAAGAAGGTCTCCTTACTCCGGAGCAAGCGGCGGAATTGAACGCAAAGCTGGACGAAATCAGCGAGCGGTATCAGTTCGACATAGTTGTAGCTACGGTTTATTCGTTTAACGGTCAAGACCCGTGGGTTTTCACCGCCGACTTTTTCGAAGCGAACGGGTTTGGACTTGAGGAAAATTCGGACGGTATAATTTTATTGCTCGCGACGGAGGACAGGGATTTCGCCCTCGTAACTACCGAACACGGAAGTTATGCGTTCTCAGATCGCTGGCAGGAATATATGGAAGATAATTTTTTGCCTCACTTGAAAGTAAACGATTACTTTCAAGCGTTCATGACTTACGCGAGAGATGCGGACGCTATACTGGAAATATATAACAGACCATCAGAATTTTATGAACACGACGGCTTTTATATGGACGAAGAAGAGTTTATGACCCGTGTTTGGGCGGTAGCCGGCTGCGTGGTTGTCGCTTTGGTGCTCGCGGCTATCGTCACGGGAATTTGGAAACGCCAGCTTAAAAGCGTACTTCAGGATAATTTTGCCAACGCTTATATCCGCGAAGGCAGCATGGCGTTGACTTCAAAACAGGATATTTTCCTGCACCGCCGCGTGAATAAGACTATACGTCCTAAGAACACAGGCTCAGGCGGCAGCGGCGGTTCTTTTAAAAGTTCGTCAGGGCGCAGTTACTCCGGACGCAGCGGAAAATATTGAAATAACCAATCATAATCACTTTTTTATTAATTTGCTTTGATTTTTTCTATAAGTCTTTCTGTTTCTGCAGTTTCAGTTAATAATTACGCGAGTTCTTTGAGCGGTTTTCTCATATTTTTAACTAACCCCCTGTATTTTGTTGTGTTTTTATTTATTATACCAAAATTTTCAAAAATTTCAACTATACCTATTTCATTTTAATTAAAAATAATATATAATATTGAATAAAAAAGGAGATTTACAAAAATGAAGAAAATCATATCTATAATACTACTTTTTATTTTCGTTTCCACGTTTGTTTTGTATTCATGTACGGAAAAAAATTCTGAAACCGAACAAGACAGTTATGCTGATCCGATTTCAGCGGATACAACGGCGGAAATACCCGTTGTACCCAAACAGGATTTCGGCGGATATGAATTCAGAGTGCTGCGTCCGGCGGCATATATGGGAGGATTGAGGGAAGGCATCGACGAGGTTTTTGCCGAAGCGGAAAACGGCGATCCTATAAATGACGCTATATACAAGAGAAACATGCTTACCGAAGACTGGTTGAACGTCAAAATAAAATCGATAAACTCCGGCGGTATAGACTGGAATTTAGATGCGTACGCGCAAAAGATCATACAAGCCGGAAGCGATGAGTTTGACGCTGTTATAGGCATGATGCCTATAACACTTATTGAATCCCGTTGCCTTGTAAATTTATACAGTATCGACAGTATTGATTTATCAAGCCAGCGCTGGGATCAGGATATGGTCAAAGAAATGTCGTATAAGAAAAGCAAGATTTATCATATTACCGGTGATATAGTTTATTACGATAAATACAGTATGACCTGTATGATTTTCAATAAAAAACTTTTCATTGATTACGGTTTTGATTTTCCATATGATAAAGTTAAAAACGGCACATGGGTTTACGACGAGTTTTCAAAACTTGCCAAAGACTTCACCCGAGACGTAAACGGCGACGGAATGTTGAATCAGGAAGACCAATGGGGATTGATTGACAACGTCGGAGTAGTGGCGCGTTTTGTGGGCGGGTTCGGTAATAAAATGGGAGGGGCGATAACTGTAGATAACGCAGGTGTGCCTGTTTACCAGCCGATAAACGAATGGGTCGTCAACGCGGTAACGCGTGTTTGCGAACATACTACCGATAAAACCAAAACTTTACTTTTCGACACCAATCAAGTGACAAACTATAAAGGTGACGTTTACGAAATGGCGAGCGATATGTTTGCAAACAATCAAGTGTTGTTTTATCCGACAATGCTTGGAACAGTCGAGGATTTCAGGAATATGGAATCCGACTTCGGGATCATTCCCGTGCCGAAATATGACGTGATTCAAGACCGTTATTACGCGCCCGTAAGCATAGCCTGGGAAACGAATTACAGTATTCCCACTACTAACAAAGATGTCGAACGCACAGGTTCCATCATTGAGGCTATGTCGGTCTTTTCGGGAAATACTTTGAGGCGAGCTATCATTGACGTTTCCCTCAAAGTAAAATTTGTCCGCGACGAAGAATCGGCGGAAATGCTTGAAATATTATTCGATTCTAAATCCCACAGCTTCGGCTTATACAGCAGGGGCGGATCGTTGTACGGCTTGTATTGCACCGTCGCTACCAAAGG
>WREN01000150.1 GCA_009779295.1 Oscillospiraceae bacterium
GACTTTCCTGCACTGCGACACCACTATAAAAGCGCTTGAAAGCGGATTCAACGTAATATGTGAAAAGCCCATGGCGTTAAATTATGAAGACTGCCTTAAGATGTGCGAAGCGGCCAAACGCACCGGCAAGCTGTTCATGGTCGCACAATGCGTGCGTTGGAGCAATATCGTGCAGGCGGCGAAAAAATACATGGCTGAAGGCACTTTCGGCAAAGTCAAAACGGCTTGCTTCAAGCGCGACGGCGGTCCGCCGAAATGGGGATGGGAAAACTGGTTCAACAAAGAAGAATTGTCCGGCGGCGCGCTGCTTGATATGCACGTACACGACCTTGACGCGCTTCAATATCTATTCGGTGTGCCTGAATCCGTAAGTACCGGCGCCGGCAGGATTTTCCCTGAAGTAGGTTACGATATAGTTTGTACGAATTACTACTACAAAGACGGTTTGTTCACGCACAGCACGACCGACTGGTCTACTGATAATAATATCTATTACAACAACACGATGAGAGTTGATTTCATAAAGGGATATTTAATCAGTGCAAGTTTCGGCGGACAGTATATCTTCCGCGCAATGGGTACCGACGGTTCGTCAGTTGATTTGATTCCGGAATACGGCGGCGATAATTTTTATTATAAAGAAGTGAAATATTTCGTCGATTGTCTGCTTGCCGGCGAACCTGTTACCGAATGTACTCCCGAATCTACCGCGGAATCGATACGGATCGCGTTGACGGAAGGCGTCAGCGCGAGTAAAAATGGAGAGAGGATTTATTTGTAGAAGAATCTCCCCGACGGCTACATTCGAATAATTTTTTACCAATGCAATGCGAAACCCCCGTTTGATACTCCTCAAACAGGGGTTTGTTTTCATGCTGAAGGGTGGATTTTTATCCACTCTTTTTAATCAAAATCTACAAATTTATCGATCGCGGCCGCTACTTGATTTTCAACTTTCGCGAACAGCGAGCCGATGCTTGCGTTACTTTCCTCGCCCTGTTTCATGATGCTCGAATTAAGGCTGGCCCAATTGAAAACGGTACCCAAATCTATAACCCTATGCTCGAAAATTATATCGAGCATTTTTATTGATTGCTGGTCCCGCGCGTATTTCTGCGAAAGCGTGATGTCGTAATAAGTCTGAATAACCGTGTATTTCGACTCCGCGGCGAGCGATTCGAGGACTATTCCCGTGCGTTCGAGGTTATCAGCCGTCGTCGGTATGCACATCAATACCGCCGACTGGTGGATATACGATAAATAATCCGTTTGCTTTTCATCGTATTTAGCGCGCGGAAGTATCGCGAAGTCGTCCTCCATCTCACGAAAAGCCGAAAAATGGAATATAACGTCAGATTGCAAGAGTGCCTGCCCACCTGTCCAAACACCTACAAGCGAAACACCGCTAGTATCACCGAACTTTGTCAGCCGGTAATTGAAGAATATATCGTCGCGGTTCATCATTTGAATAGCTTTATCGAAAGCGCGCTGGTAAGATTCGGTATTTATTGCGAGAAACGGAATATCGTCGGCGTCTTTTCTGATAGACTTTTCGCCGAACGCCACGATGAGCGCGGTATATTCCTCCGACATGCCGAACATACCGAACTGGTCGTTTTTATCCATAACGCCGTCGCCGTTGAGGTCTTCGGTAACGGCTTTCATCAATTCAGACACGACGTCAGCGGTCCAGTTGCCGTCAAGGACGAGTTTATACGGATCAGCCAATTCGTAATCCGCCGCCATACGCATGTTCATCGCAATCGGCATAACCGCGTCGTAATAGGCTATCCCAATGTCGCCTGCCGCGAAAAACAATCTGTTTTTGATCGTAAGGTCGTCGTTTGTGGTTTTCGCCCACCACGGTTTATTTAAATCTATATGCGGAATGGTTTTCCAGTCCACGAGATACCCCTGCGCGAGATCACCCTGACTGCTTATCGCTAAGAAAGCCGCGTCGAATTCCCCTGCTCCGGACGTAACTTCTTTTTTAATCATCGACACAATATTTCCGTGCGGGACTTGATTATTTTTCAATTTGATTCCAAGTTTCTCTTCGACGGCAAGGTTCCGCTCGTAAATCGAGTCGTTGAGAACTTCGCCTTCTTGCTGTTCAACGACTATCGTATGCGTCGCCCAATGCATAGTCGCCGGGTCGATGTTCAAGAATATGAATTCTTCACCTTCGAATTTTATATCCGGCACAGTTGCGTAAAGCCGCGTTTCTTCAGCGGCGGTAGTATCCGCCGGCGAATTATTTTTCGCGGTCGTGTCGGACGGCTTGTCGGACGTTCCTCCGCAGGAGAAAACGGTTATCGCCATTACGAAAATCAGTGTAATAGATAAAATTTTCTTCATCATACGTAACGATTATTTTAAAATTCTAATTTTGCCGATGAGCGGGAGGTCTTTAGCTTTGCCGCCGACTGCGTTCACTATGCCGAGGATCGACAATACCAGGGAAGGTATCCACATGAGCAATCCTATTATTGTCGAAACTATTCCGGCGAGCGCAAATAACCATGCCGCTACCAATATCGCGCCTAAAATCATACCGATAATACCCAATCCGATACTTATTACAATCTGGGCGATGAATAATACTATACCCTGATTGGCATGGAAACGCGCGTATCTTGAATTCGGCGCCGCTAAAAGCGGGATCAAAAACAGGATTCCGATATACGCGAACAGCGATAACATCTTATTCTGTTCGATATCCGCCTGGTCAAATTGATTCGTCGAATCGCTTGTGTTATTGAAATTTTGCATTCTCTGCTGCATATTCTGTTGCTGCTGAGGATTTTGATATTGCTGCTGCTGTTGCTGTGGACGTTGCTGTTGCACCGGAGTTCCCATTTGTGCCCCGCATGACGGGCAAAACTTTACGTTATCTGCGACTTGGGTTCCGCATTTTCTGCATTGTGCCATTTTAGTACACACCTTTCGTTATTTTTTTATATTATTAAATAGAATCCCCCTCGGCTACGCCGTATCCCCCTTTAGCAAGGGGGAGAAGGATAATAAATATTCTTTCTTTCCCTCCCTTGTTAAAGGGGAGATGTCAACCGCAATTGACAGGGGGGATTACCCCAGATAAACGGTTTTCCCTGTTCTTGCGCTTTCATACGCCGAAGTAATGATTTTAACCGCTTTGATTGCCTCAAGCGGCATTACCTGCGGATCCCTATCCTCAAGCACTGCGTCGATCATATCGTTCACCTGCGCGGTATGACCTGTAAGCAGCGTCGGATTGGAACTCACCGCGCTGAAGTTGCCTCCGCCGTAAGTTTTAATCATCTCTTCTTCTTCGCCTTCCGCCATATCGCGGACTTTCCACGTTTTGATGGCGTCGTTCTCCACTTCAATAAGACCTTCCGTGCCGTAAACCTGCAAGTAAACGCTTCGGCTTGGCGTTATACACGTCGAACTGACGAACGTTCCCGTCGCGCCGTTCTTGAATTTTAAAATCGAAGCCGTCAAATCCTCCGTTTCGATGTTGTGGTTATAGACGCCGATCGTAGATGTGATACTCTCAACGTCGCCCATCAGCCATTGCATAAGGTCAACGCTGTGTACGGATTGATTCATCAAACTTCCGCCGCCGTCCATTGCCCATGTGCCGCGCCATCCGCTGCTGTCGAAATAATTCTGGTCGCGGAACCATTTAAGCGAGAACGTCGCCAAAATCAACCGCCCGAGCCGCCCTTCATCGACTGCGTTCTTGAACGGGAGCATACACGCGTTTGAACGCATTTGGAAAATAACGCCTACTTTTTTGCCTGTTCGGACTCTTGCTTCCTCAATTTTCAAAGCCTTTTCGACGGTGATTTCGATAGGCTTCTCGCACAGAACATGCTTGCCCGCTTCGAGCGCCCTGACGGTGTACTCCGCGTGCAGACCGCTCGGCAGCGCGACGCTGATAATGTCGATTTCAGGATTGGCAAGCAAATCGCCAAAATCTGTACACGTAGTAACGTCAGGATTGTTTGCTTTTACGGCGTTCAACCTGTCCTGTTTCAAATCGCAGACCGCGATGAGTTCGGACTTCGGATTGGTTGCCGCCGCGTTTACGTGCGAAACCCCGACGCCGAGTCCCGCTACCGCATAACCTATTTTACCGTTTTTCATTTGATAATTTTCACTCCCCAAAATAATTAAATTTTGCCGTTGTAATATTTTTTTATATAATTTAATATTTCGCTTTCAGCATTGATGGTAACCGGATGATCCAAAAACATCGAATCCTCAATGAACTCCTCCGCGTCTGTAACAGCGATACATTCCGCTTCGCTTCGTTTGCATACCTCGCGGTTTGTGCAAACGAGGTCGGACGAGTCGATCGGATCGACCCGCAAATTATTCATATCAAATTTGTCGATGGCTTTTTTCATTTCGGCTATATGACATTCATCGGTTCCGCAGCAGCCGCCGATAATTAAAATTCCCGCGTTCAAAAACTTCTCCGCGTATTCACCGAACAATTTCGCGTCGCGCTCATGCTGATCCGGCAATCCGGCGTTGGGCTTCGCAATCAACGGGATTCCCAAACCCGCCGCGTACGGCGCTATCGGTTCGAGCAGTTTAAATATCTCTTCCGGTCCGGTGGAGCAGTTCGCGCCGAACGCGTTAATTCCCAGTTCGGCAAGCGTTAATAAAGAGGCAAGGAGCGTATCACCCGACATCGTGCGCCCGTTCGATTCAATCGTCATGGTTACAAAAATCGGTTTGTCACTGATACTCCGTATCGCGGTAACCGCCGCGCGGACTTCGTTGAGATTGATATTTGTTTCAGGCATGTAAAAATCAACGCCGCCCGCTTCAAGTCCTTTAACCTGCTCAACGTAATATTCCACGATATTATCGAACGGCTCAATTAAAGATTCCGTCGTCGACATATCGCCGCCGACCAGTTTTGCGCCGGATTTTTTCGCGATCAAAGTCAATTCTGTATTTAATTTTATAACGTTATCCAATCCGTGATGTTTTAAAACCGGTCGCGTGGTGTTAAGCGTCGGAGTTAAAACGGCGTCCGAACCGCTGTTTACGTATTTACTCTGTATTTGGATCAACTTATCCGGATTTTCCAAAACATACTTTTCCACGGAACAACCCGTAGGCATACCGATTTTCATAAGCTGCCTGCCGGTTGAGCCGTCAAGCAATAGCGGCAGCGGGAAATTTTTCGGGTATCTGTAATAAGTTTCTCTTTCCATTTTTATCTCTCCATGAATTAAGTAATATTAATATTACCACACATCCGAATATTTGTCAATAAAACTCCTTGATAAATTTTGCGTGGCGTGATATAATTATATAAAATGTTAATTTGGAGTTGGTTTATTGTGTTATTTTTAAAAGATGAACTGCAAAAAAGGGACTTGCCGCCGCTTCTGCAAATGCGCGACGGCTCGCCGGTTATACCCGGCACATGGCGCAAACGCCGCAAAGAGTTATTAGACATCCTTTCCGAAAATATCTACGGCCGGACTCCGCCCGCGCCGCCTGAAGTCAGAAGCGAGATTGACAAAGGAACACGACACGATGATTTCGCCGGGAAAATTACGGCGCGCAAAATTATACTCGCGTTCGATACTCCGAGCGGCGAATTTAAATTCCCGTTTTATCTGTTTATTCCCAAAGCGGTCAAGAACCCGCCGGTTTTCCTGCATATCGCATTCCGCCCGGATATTCCCGACCAATATACTCCCGTTGAGGAGATAACCGACAACGGTTTCGCGCTGGCGTTGGTGTGCTACCACGACATCACGCCCGATACGCACGACGGCGATTTCACACAGGGTCTGATGGGCATGTATTACACCGGCGAACGCAAGCCGAACGAATGGGGCAAAATCGGAACGTGGGCATACGCGGCGAGCCGTATCCTCGATTACCTCTATGCTTGCGGCGAAGTTAACGCCGACCGCACCGCCGTCATCGGCCATTCGCGGCTCGGCAAGACCGCGCTTTGGACAGCCGCGCAGGACGAACGCTTCTTCATGGCGGTGTCGAACAATTCCGGTTTCGGCGGCGCAGCGATAGCGAAACGCGGTTCAGGTGAGCGC
>WREN01000151.1 GCA_009779295.1 Oscillospiraceae bacterium
CGCCCATGTGATCGCTTCTTTTTTGAAGTAATCGCCGAAAGAGAAGTTTCCGAGCATTTCAAAATACGTTCCGTGACGCGCCGTGATTCCCACACGCTCGATATCCGGCGTGCGTATACATTTCTGACTTGTCGTCATACGGCGGTTCGGCGGGATTTCCTCTCCGGTGAAGTATGTTTTGAACGGCGTCATACCGGCGTTTATGAGCAGTATCGATTTATCATTTATAGGTATAAGCGGAAAACTTTTATGCCGTAAGTGTCCTTTCGTTTCAAAAAACGACAAAAACATTTCGCGTAATTCATTAAGAGATGTCCATTTCATTTTGTATAATTCCTCCAAAGAATTTGATATAATTATTTAATTATATCAAATTCTTTATTCATTGTCAATAATTTTTATTGAAATCTGTAATGATTAACTCTGTCGAATACCTCTAAATCAAAAACGTCCTGTATGTCGTCTTCAATGATCGACAAGTAATCTTTTAAGCTGCTGTATATCTTTTTGCTGCTTTCGGTATCGCCTTCGGATTTTTTGACCATAGCTTGTGAAAGCATGATTGCGACGTTCGCGTGAAGTTTCAAGAGTTCCCAAGATCTTGCATGGCAGGTGTCTTTCAATTTGAGATTCTTGTAAATGAGCGCCAAATTAGAAGTAACCCATTCAGGAACCTTTTTGATCCTTTCGATTGAATCCGCTTCCGCCCAAGTCCCTTTGTAAATCCTGCCGACTTCAAACAATTCCGCCAAGCCCGCGATGTATTCTTTTGCTTTCATACCGTCATCGCCGAACGCGCCCATGAAATATTCGTCCGCGATTTCGTCAAACGTCAAATCTCTGCTATATAATGTTTTCGCGCACAGATACATAGGAAATCCGGTCGGGAAGAATACGCGCTGCGACCCGTCTTCAAGCAAACCGTGCAATCCTAAATCTTGCAAACGTTTGAGGTCTTCTATCAAAATTCTGCCCATATCGTAATAAGCGAAGTCGTGATAGTGATACGTCCAGAAATGATATTCGTAAACGAAACTCGTATCGCTGAACATTTTCTGCCATTCTTTGAGATGCGCGAGATTTTCTTTCATGTCTCGCGGGAATTCTAATTTATTCCTTACGAATTCCGGAAGTTTACCCTCGAACGGTTCTGTTGTATACGGCTGCGTGTAATCGCGCGTTATCGGCGCGAACAGACACGTGAACCGGTTGCTCTTATTGAGTTTCATGATCTTCGGGGCCCATAGTAAGTCAACATAAATCAAGAATACCAACTTCATTTTTATCCCTTGGCGCTCGAATTCCTCGTCGATTTCATTCATCAGCATGATATAATACTCAACTGGATCCATCTTTTTACACTCGTCACACTCACAGTGATTATTTGTTCCGTCAGCGAGCCAGATATGCAGAATGTCGATGAAATTTTTCTTCTTCGCGTAATCCGCGCAGTATTCAACGACGGTACGGCGCGTCTTCGGATTCGAATAGCAAAGGTTTGTGTTGAGCGGAACGCCGTGGTACAAATCGCGCACGCCGTTCAACAAAGCGAAATTTTCCCTCACGTCGTCAATTGCGTAGGTATCGCCTTTCCATGATAATCCCGGGATTCCGAAAGGTTCGCAAGTCCAGCCGTGTCCCGCCGAATGGAGTAGCAATCCGCACTTTTTCGTTTCCTGTTCGCAAAGCGAAGTGTATAACGCCGCGCGCTCAACAGAAAAAGGTTCAGCGGTTTTAAATGAGTTTACCCTGTGAGAATACCACCATTCAAAAAAGCAATACGGTATCATGAACTCGAGCATGAAACTGTTATAACCGACTTTCGGAGACCAGACGATTGTTTCGAGGCAGTTTTCAAGGCTGTCCGCGCCTTCGATACATTCGCCGCGTATACGGTAAGAGGGGACATTACGCTGTTTGCAGGAATGGCTGTAAAGGTCGCAAAGGGGCAAGTATTCGCCATCTTTGCCCGGTCTGACGAAACGGCATCCGGCGGAGTGCATGAATTGATACACGCCGATCAATACCGCGCGGATATTACTTCCGGCGATAAAACCGTTCAATCCGGTTACGTCGATTTCGGTTATGTCATCAAGAACAGGATCGTTGACGTCTTTTTCGCTGAGACCAAGCTCTGATAATAACGCGAGTTTGATGGTGTTCGGGTCATGGGAATCGAGTGAAGTCCCCACGATAATTTCGGGATTGATCTTTCCGCCGCTGACCGCGAGAATCAATCTCTTCAGTTCAATTGCCGCGTAATCGGCGGTGATTCCTTGTTGGGTCATTATAATTTTCATATGTAATATATCCTCCGTTTTAATATTTAAATATATTATAAATTGAAAACAAATTTTTGTCAACAGATATGTAGAATCTTATTTTCACGCTTGGGTTTTATGTAATACCATATTTTTCAATTTGTGCGATAACTTCATTGATTGTTTTAACGCGAGCGTATTTTTTATTATTAGATTCGATTACCACCCAAGGAGCGTATTCGGTATTCGTGTATTTAAACATTTCATTTACGGCACGCTCATACTTGTCCCATTTTTCGCGGTTACGCCAATCTTCATCGGTTATTTTCCATTGTTTTTCCGCGACGGTTTGCCGTTCGTAAAATCTGTTAAGCTGTTCGTCCTTATTGATGTGAAGCCAAAACTTTATAATTACCGCGCCCCATGAACGTAAACTTTCCTCGAAACAGTTTATTTCATCAAACGCCCGCTTCCATTGTTCCTCAGTACAAAAACCCTCGATACGCTCAACCATAACACGTCCGTACCACGAACGGTCGTAAATCGCAATATGGCCGCTTTTAGGCAGAGACAGCCAGAACCGCCACAAATATTGATGATACAATTCCTGTGTGGTTGGCGCGGCGACAGGTATCACTTCATAACCGCGCGGGTCAAGGCCTTGTGTCAGACGTTTTATATTCCCGCCTTTTCCCGCGGCGTCCCAGCCTTCATACACGATAATAAGCGGAGTTTTTGTTAAATATAGTTTGTTATGGAGTTCAAAGAGACGTTTTTGCGCTGTTTTAAGTTCGGTTTTGTACATTGTTTCGTCGTAATAAACATCCGGATCAATATCTTTTAGTTCTTTAACAGGATTCGTATTGAAAATTGTTTTATTTTCAATATTTTGCGTATTTGTATTAATTCTTTTTTCGAAAGCGTTTATTACATTTTCAAAAATCTGAAGCGCAGCTTTTTTTCTGTCGTCCGCGTCGATTTGAATCCAGGCGGCATATGATTTATCCGTTTGCTCGATCATATTGTTGAACGCGTATAAATATTCATCGTAATCGTTATGGTGTTTCCAGTCTGCTGCCGTAACGCGCCAACTTGTGGCTTTATTCGATTCAAGTTCCTCGAACCTTTTCTTTTGTTCTTTTTTGGTAAGCCGCAAAAAGAATTTCAATATCAAATAACCGTCGTCGCTCAATTGTTTTTCGAAATTTAAAATCTCACGGAAACGCAAATCGATTTCCCTTTTCGACAATTTATCTTCAACGCGCGATATTGATACGTCACGGTACCAACTGCGGTCGAAAATAGATATTTGACCGTATTCGGGGATTTTCGTCCAGAACCGTTTCATAAGCGGAAAGCGGTTTTCATCCTGGGAAATTTCGCCGACCGTATATACTTTAACGCCTCGCGGATCAAGCCCGTGGATTAATTTTCCGATTATCTGTCCTTTGCCGGACGCGCCCCATCCCTCAAATAATATTATTACAGGGATTTTTAAACTTTTTAACTTTTGTTGTAAAATCGTCAGTTTAATTCCAATATTTTCCGGATCCATATATAACACCTCTCAAAAACATTATAACATATTTTTTTGATAAAATCAATTTAAACAGTTGATTTATATAAAATAATATGATATAATTTAACTTAAATAAAATAATGTTTAAGGAGATGCATTAAATGTTAGTCAACAGAAAATCAATATATTTGGGATGTTTACCCGGAGCTACGGATGAAGAAAGATTCGCCAACGCGGCGGAAGCCGGATTCGCGGCGATCGAACCGCCGGCTATTGAAGATGCCGACGCGCTTGCGGCTCTTAAAGCGCTTTACGTAAAATACAACATAGTTTGCCCGAGCGTTATGTCAAGCGGATGGGGATTTCCGGCGAGTTCACCAGATCCGGAAGTAAGAGCGAAATGCGCCGAGAATTATAAAATCGCCATACGGACGGCAGTCGCGTTGGGAACCGATACTATCCTTGTAGTGCCCGGCGTTGTAAACGAAGCTATACCGTATGAAACGGCTTGGGAAAACGCGCGTTTGACAGTGGCGTCTGTAATACCTTATGCGGCTGAGATGGGCGTATACCTTGCAATAGAAAACGTGTGGAACAAATTCCTGTTGAGTTCAAGGGAAATGACTGAATTTATCGACAGTTTCGATTCGGAATGGGTGAAAGCATACTTTGACGTCGGAAACATTTTGTTGTACGGATTCCCTCAGCATTGGATAGTTGCGTTGGGCGCAAGGATCAAAAAAATTCACATAAAAGGTTTCAAAAGGGACGGTATGCAATGGACTTCGCTGCTTAAAGGCGACGTTAATTGGCAGGCGGTTATGGATGCGTTTAAAACGATCGGCTACGATGGCTGGATAACGGCGGAATTAGGCGCCGACGAAAGAGGTCTCAAAGGTATGGCTGATGATATGGATTATATATTGTCGTTGTAAAATAATGTCGGATAAAAAGCGGGCGGATGAAGACATCCGCCCATACAATATAATTTTTGATACCGTATTGTTTCGGATATTGTTAATTATTTACGCGTTAATTTTTTTATACACTGCGTATATAATAATTAAAATATATCCGCCTTACCCGCCGTTCATGAATAGCGCGGATAAAATTTCGGCTGTGAAAAGTTTAACTATTCCGTGGATTATTTTAAGTATTTGTATCACGCTGATAAACATTAACGTTAAAAAATTGAAATTTTTGACAATTTGTTTTATTTTATCAAACGCAATAATATCAATAATATGCCGAATCTTGATTGAATCAATCGATATAACCGTCGTTTCATATTTGATTTCTACGGTTTGGTTGTACTTTTTGATGCTGTCCGCTGTGTTTTTACTTGATGATTTGGACGGAAAACGTTATAAAATATTATTGATTTCGGCTGTAATTGTACTAATAATCCTTTATTTAATCGTTTTTATGAGCGCGATTATTAAGTCATATGTATTCGTGTTTGTACTATTAATGTTTTCTTTGCCGATAATTGTTTTTGCGAATATCATTTTGTTTTTCAAAAAAATTGATAAACCGGCGATGATTACAATCTATCTGCTCTCAATAATTTGCAATTCATACAATATTTTCTGGAAAATCCTGCCTGATAACGGCGTATATATACTCGCAAACATTATAATAAGTACGATGATAACTTCAGTAATTGGCATTTTAATAAATTATATAAAAAATATCAAATAAGGGTATTGCAATTTTGAAAGAAATATGATATAATAACGAACAGTTTCACGCCGGTGTGATGGAATTGGCAGACGTGCTGGACTCAAAATCCAGTGGTAGCGATACCGTGTCGGTTCGACCCCGACCACCGGCACCAAACGCACATAATCCGAACATCTCATCAATCATTAAAATTGGTGAGATGTTCGGATTTATGTATCAGTATTAAATTCGCTGATAAAATTTTCAATTTCCTGTTCAACTTTAGGTCTGTTCGATTCAATCATTGACGCCAAACTGGTATTTCCCTTGTTGACAAGGTCATAATACGACGAAAGCACTCTCCCGAAACCATAGATATATCCGAGGTCAAACGTCCGATTATTAAAGATTATATCGAGCATTTCCTGTGATTCGTCGTCGCGCAGTGATTTGGTTTTCAAATTAATATCGTAAAAAGCCGGGGTAAGCGTCCGTCGGCTCTCAGCCGCCATAGCCTCAATTACCGCTCCTGTGAAACTTAAGTCGTCGCAGTTTAATAACACGCCCAATAAACATGCTATAGGATGTGAAAACGATATATAATCTTCCTGTAA
>WREN01000152.1 GCA_009779295.1 Oscillospiraceae bacterium
ATATGAGAGGATTCGAAATCCTGATGGCGCCCGGTTTTGACATTTATATCAAGAACTACGAAGGTTTGTACGGTTATAATATCGGAAGCGAGCCTGTGATGGTGTTGGATTGGGTCAAAGCAGGGTTATCCGGCAACACAATCGAAAATTTTACTCCCATTACACCCCAGAAATATGTTTGCTGCAACAGGGAGTATATTTTTAACCGCCGCGAATTGGTTATTCTGGATATGATACCGAAAATCGAACTGAAAGAAAAGAAAGTTATCACGATTGCGCAGCTTGGATTTGTCAGTCCCGGTTCGACTTTTGACTATTGTGTTCAGCAGTTTAACCGGAGAAGCGAAGAATACCGCATTGAGGTTATCGACTACGCTAAGTATAACTTGGACGGCGATATGGACCGCGGCGCGATGCTGCTGAACGCAGCCATCGCCGCAGGGAATATTCCCGATATGTTCCATTGGGAAGTGATGGGAACGAATTTCCCGATATACAGTTACATGGAAAAGGGCTTGTTTTTGGATTTGTATGATGTAATGGACATCGATATAGTCGAACTCGCGCGCAAACCGTTCGAGCAGAACGGCAAATTGTATCAACTACCGATGCAAATACATTTCCGAACGACCGTGGGGAAAAAGGCAAATTTCCCGAAAACACCGCTTACGCCGCTTGAATTAATCGACGTTTTTAATTCGTTGGAAAGTGATCAGTATTTATTCTTATTCGATATAAAAAATCAACTTATAAATCCACGGACGATTTTGGATTTCATTGACACGAAAAACCGCAAAGTTTATTTCGACAGCGAAGATTTTATCGAGTTTATTAAATTCGTCAAGGAACACGGTGAAGTCCGCGCTTTAGGACGTTACAGCTTCGACGATTACGATATCTACCGCGACGATAAAGTTTTATTGGGTACGACTTCAATATCATCGTTCGATGATATTGCGCGTTTTAAATATATATTCATGGAAGAATTTGCGTTTGTCGGCTATCCTACGTTATCGGATAACGGTATGTATCCTATGC
Organism: Oscillospiraceae bacterium; assembly: GCA_009779295.1. Classification (GTDB taxonomy): domain Bacteria; phylum Bacillota; class Clostridia; order Oscillospirales; family CAG-272; genus WREN01. The sequence continues at coordinate 1,039 of WREN01000152.1, forward strand.
CGATGATGTCATACGGGATTTCAAGCAAAACCAAATATCCTGAAGCCTGCTGGGAATTTATTAAAATTTTGCTCGACGACGATCTGCAATATCAAATAGGTATTAAGCAAAACAAATTCCCTCTTACGCAAAACGCGATGGATAAATTTATTGATTATTATCTCGAAATAGATTATACTATAGATGATTACAAAGTTGAATTAACCAGAGAGGAACTTGAAAATCTGCTCGCATATTGCACGAGCTCGAAAGCGTACAACGAAATGGAATATGTTACGATATTAAATATCATCAATGAAGAAATGTCTTACGATAAAACTCCGGAAGAAATCGCGAAGATCATTCAAAGCAGGGTATCAATTTATATTAATGAGAGGTATTGAAAATGAAAAGATTATTAATTGTGGCATTTTTATTATTACTCGTGTTAGTCTCATGCAAGCAGAAATATTCAGAGCTGAACAAAGCGACTAACATCAACGCAATCAATCCCAATGCTACCGATACTTACCGTTCGACGGTTTTAACAATGCCGGACAGCAGATTCGAAATGAATTTTCAAAATCCCATACGCGTCGAAGGCGACCGTATTTACATCATCGGTTATCTTGCTACCGGTACAGACCCGGACAACCCTCAGCCTGACATCGACATCACGTATTCGTGCGATATGAGCGGTGGCGATCTCCGCGTGGAAACAAGCGAAAACCGTATCAGTTCAAGTATCGATTTTCCGCTGAACGACGGTTCAAAAATCGCCGTGAAATATGTATTTGTCAACGATATATTCGACGGAATAGCGGTTCAAAAGTATTCCAAGGACAACAAAATGATGTTTGACCTTACCATCGACAGTCTGTTTGCTATTGACATAAAAAGTCAAATGAGTGAAGCGGTTATGATAGCGGGAGAAGTATTCCAAATTATTAACGCTGTGCAAACGTCCGACGACAACATTTTCATGGCGTCGCAGAGGAAACTCGTGGCGCTGAGCGAGAACGGCGTGAAGCTGTTCGATATTCAAATCTCCGGCGAAGTGACGAATCTCGCTGTGCTGACCGACGACAGCGTTATCATCAAGTACGGCGACACCAGAGGGAACAGCTATATCAAATACGTTGACGTTGCGGCGCAAAAGCTCGGCGACGAAATAAAATTGCCGGAAACCGTTGATTTACGGAACTCGCAAATCGTTCTCGGTCCGGGTTACGACTTGTACATCAAAAACTACGACGGGTTGTACGGGTATAACATCGGCGGCGAGCCTATTCTGGTTATCGACTGGCGCAAGTCAAACACAGTCTCGACCAGTATACAAAATTTTATTGTTATCAATACCGAAAAGTTTATTTGCAAAACATGGAACAATCTTACTTTTTTCGACGAACTCATTATACTGGATATGATTCCCAAAGATGAACTCAAGGAAAGAACGCCGATTACCCTCGCGAAACTTTACGATAATTATCAGCTTGACACTTATATCCAATATTTTCAAAGGGATAATCCCGAATATTACATCGAAGTCATTGACTACACAAAGTACAATACACAGGATAATTATCAAGGCGGCGTGATTCTTTTCAACAACGAAATAGCTTCCGGTAAAATTCCCGACATAGTTTTGTGGGGCGATTATTCCGGATTCCCGGTGGAGAGTTATAAGGAAAAGGGAATGTTCAGGGATTTGTACGAATTGATGGGTAAGGATAAGGATTTATTAATGCCGTTCGCGTACAAACCATTCGAGGAAAACGGCAAGCTGTATCAATTTACATCAAGCGTTGCCGTTGACACACGCGTCGGTAAGAAGTCGTTGTTTCCGAAAGTTCCGTTGACGCCGAGTGAATTTATTGATTATTATTATTCTTTGGACGAAAATCAATATTTAATCAATACATATACGGGTAATGTTTTTTCGGCGCGAACGATTTTGGATTTTGTAGATAATGAAAAACACGAAGTGTATTTCGACAGCGAAGATTTTATTGAGTTGATAAGATTCTATCAAAATAATAAAGATATAGAGATACCGAATTTTGACCGCGATGAAAGAACCGCTAACTACCGAAACGATATTATGCTGTTAAATGAAATGAGATTTATTGGATCTTTCGACAATTATATTCAATTGAAATTTCAATTTTTGGAAGATGTAGTTTTTGTAGGCTATCCTACTTTATCCGCCAACGGCGCGGTTATCCGCGGCGGCGCAACATACGGTATAACGGAAAAATCCAAAAACGCAGAAATAGCGTGGAAGTTCTTGAAACGAATGTTGGAAGATGATATTCAATATCCGGAAAAGAAATATGAATTTATCATAACATATGCTTTTCCTTTAACGGTAAGCGCGATGAATAAGTATATTGAAAATATGCTTAAATATGTTTATATTTTTAGTGATAACGGAGGATTTGGACCATACACTAAACCTTTGCCGGAAGATGTTCCTTCGGGTTTCATCGTCGAAATCACGCGCGAGGAAATAGATTATATCCTCGATTACATTACAAACGCGAAAGTAATTAATACTGAAGATTATAATTTTCTGTGGTCCCAGATTATATTCGAAGAGTTACAGTACGATAAAACTCCGGAAGAAATCGCGAAGGTCATTCAAAGCAGGGCGTTTATTTATATTAATGAGAGGTATTGAAACTAATATGAAAAAAGTATTAATCGCATTAATTCTACTGCTCGTGTTAATCTCATGCAAGCAGAAAGATTCAGGGCTGAACAAAGCGACAAACATCAACGCAATCAATCCCAACGCAACAGATACTTACCGTTCTACTATTTTAATTGTGCCGAACGACATGTTTGATGTGAGCAACAGAAGTGAAGGAGCGATCAGCGTCACAGGCGACCGCATTATAATCAACGGCTGGATTTATGATGATCGGGATGACCCATACGATACCAAAACTGCGACGTATTCGTGCGATTGGAACGGCGAAAATTACCGAATGGAAACAAGTGAATTATCCGCAAGCGGAGAAACTTTTCTTTTAAGCGACGGCTCGAAAATCGTTTCACAATGGATATGGGAGAATAATGTTTTAGACGGTATGATTATTCAAAAGTATTCCGCTAATAACAAATTGGTTTTCGAAAATACGGTTGACAGCCTATTCGCTATTGATTTGAAAAGCCAAATGACGGATTACGCCATAATGTCGGGCGATTTTTTCCAAATTATCAATGCCGTGCAAACTTCTGACGGCACAATTTATTTAGCTTCGCAGAAGAAACTCGTTGCGTTGGATGAGAACGGCGTGAAATTGTTCGATATTCAAATCTCGGGCGAAGTGACGAATCTCGCCGCGCTGACCGACGACAGCGTTATCGTCAAGTACGGCGATACCAGAGGGAACGTTTACATCAAGTACGTTGACGCTGAAACGCAGAAACTCGGCGAAGAGATAGTTCTGCCGGACATTGTCGATATGCGGAACTCACAGATTATCCTCGGTCCGGGTTACGATCTGTACATCAAAAACTTTGAAGGGCTTTTCGGGTATAACATCGGCGGCGAGCCTATTCTGGTTATCGACTGGCACAAATCGAACACAATCGCGACCGGTATGCAAATGTTTATCGTCATCACACCCGAAAAGTTTGTGTATACGGCGATGAGTTTTCTTACTTATGAAACTGAACTCGTGCTTCTGGATATGATTCCGAAAGACGAACTCAAAGAGCGAACTCCGATAACTCTGGCGCAATTGAGTTATTATCAAATGCTTGATTATTATATCCTGTATTTCAACAGGGAGAATCCCGATTACCGCATTGAGGTAATCGATTACTCTAAATACAACACGGAAGATGACCGTGAGCGCGGCGTGATGATTTTCAACGCCGAAATCGCCGCGGGGAATATTCCCGATATAGTTATGTGGGGAGATTATAACGGTTTCCCGATACAGAGTTATAAAGAGAAAGGGTTGTTCAGGGATTTGTACCAATTGATGGGCAAAGATATTGATTTGTTGATGCCTTTCGCGTATAAACCGTTCGAGGATAACGGCAAGCTGTATCAATTTTTAACGAGTATCAGTTTTGAAACTTACGCCGGCAAGAAGTCGTTCTTTCCGAAAACGCCTATGACCCCGATGGAAATGATTAATTATGAAAATTCTTTGAGAGAAGATCAGCATTTACGTGATTCGATGTGGAATACATGGTTTTCAGCACGGACGATTTTAGATTTTGTAGATAACGAAAATCACAAAGTTTACTTTGACAGCGATGAATTTATCGCGATATTAGGACATAATACGGGTAAAACTCCGCCGGAACATGACCCCGACGACAGATACGCCCATTACCGCAACGATACGATTCTATTATATAGAATGAATATGTATAATTTTGATGATTATATGTATTTAAAATTTTATTTCAGGGAAGATATAACGTTTGTAGGTTATCCGACTTTATCCGATAACGGCGCGATTGTGCGGTCGGATATCAGTTTCGGAATAACCGAAAAGTCCAAACACGCGGAAATGGCGTGGCAATTCCTGAAACGAACGCTGGCGGATGAAATTCAATATCCGGTTTCGGCACAAAGATACAGTAACGCTCGTTCTTTCCCTATAACTGTCAGCGCTATGGATAAGTATATTGATAATATACTTAACAGAGTTTATGTATTTTTTGGCAGAGGTCATGCTTCGTACCTGAAACCTATGCCGGAAGACGCTCAGCAGGGGTATGAAATCGAAATCACACGCGAGGAAATCGATTATATCCTCGATTACATGGCGAGCGCAAAGGCAGTGAACAGCGAGGATTTTAATTTCTTGTATTCGCAAATTATTTTCGAGGAATTGCAATCCGGTAAAACGCCGGAGGAAATCGCGAAGGTTATTCAAAGCAGGGCGAGTATTTATATCAATGAGCGGAGGTAAACATTTTTGTGTTGCATTTGTGTTAAGAATGTGATATAATGTATAAGTAACAAGTAACTTAACGAGGTGATATAAATGAGCAGAACAGCGAAAAC
>WREN01000153.1 GCA_009779295.1 Oscillospiraceae bacterium
TGGAAGGAAAAGATCGTGATTTCGTCGTCAAGACCATTAGTCATAGGCGAAATTGTTGAATTTAATATTAACGCTGGGTAGACTATATCTAATGTAAAATATTTAAGATTAAAGATTCATCAGAACTGGTATTGAAAAATTGTTATTTACATGTTATAATGATAATGATAGGAGAGATTTTATATGAAGAAATTAATTATTTTTATCATTGCAATTATAATAACATTTTTGGCGTGCAGTAATAAAGAAATTTCCAACAATCACGATAATAAAAATTCTATTAATACAACCGAAACAGAAAATAACCAAGAAAAACCGTACATACCGGATAATTTACCGGATCGTGACTTCGAGAACTACACCTTCCGTATCTACACAAAAGGCGATGCTGAAGGAACTATCGACCTGTACGCAGAATCCGAAACGGGCGATCTGGTCAACGACGCGGTATACAAACGCCAGATAACGGTCGAAGAACGGTTCAATATCAAAATCGTGCAGAATTATTACGACGCGAACGATTATCCCGCAAACGCCGCGCAGCGTTCGATTCTGGCCGGCGACGATGTAATCGATTTATTAACAATCCACGGCGCGAGCACAGGTTCGATAATCCAAGCCGAACTCGTCCTCGATTTGCTTACAAACATGCCGTACATCAATTTCGACGCGCCTTGGTGGTCGCAGGATGAAATCAATAACCTGCAGACGCGTGGGAAATTATATTTTCTGACGGGCGACATTAGTTATTTTGAACTCGCTTCAACGGGTTGTATGTTTTTTAATAAGGGTTTATTCGTCGATTTAAAAATTGATTATCCTTACAACGACGTAATTGCCGGCAAATGGACGCTTGATAAATTTATTTCGACTGTCAAAGCGAACACGGTCGACATAAACGGCGACGGGGAAATCAAGCCCGACGACGACCGAATCGGCGTTGAGTTTCACAACGACTGGAACTACATCGTTTCAGTGTTTTACTGCGGCGGCGACAGGGTTATCACTTCCGACACCGGCGGCAATCTTACTCTCACCGTATTCAACGAGAGAACGGTCAATATTTTTGATAAGTTTTTCGATATGCTGAAAAGCGAAACAGCGTTCGTTTATGAATATACCAAGCCCGGCAACGAATGGCAGAACACCGCTTTCCGCGGAGGGCGCGCGTTATTTTTCACGGCGTATTTGCAGGATGTTATCACGCACAGGGATCTGGAATACGACATCGGAATACTTCCCTATCCGAAATACGATGAAGCCACGCCGAAATATTTCAATAATGTTGACGCGGGCGCGGCGGTGTTCTTAGTTCCGATAACGGCTTCAAATACCGAAAGGACCAGTATTATAATCGAAGCTTTTTCCGCGGAAGGTTACCGCACAGTTACGCCGGCGTTTTATGAGTTGTCGCTGAAAACGAAATTCTCGCGTGATAACGAATCCGAAGCGATGCTCGATTACATCAAGGACGGTCTTATATACGATTACGCGCATTTCTACAGAGAGGTTGCCGGAGATTTAAGTTTCATCGGGCGGTCGCTTTATAAAGCAAAAGATCCCAATTTCGCTTCATTTTATGAAGCAAATAAAGATAAAGCTCAGGCAAATATAGATAAATTATATCAATAAGGAGCACAAAAATAATGGATAATTTCTTTTTAAGCGCACTGGTCGATTTTCCGGATGATGCGATAAGCCTGTATGACGAGCAGAGTCTGGATGCAATGATGAAAAAACTTTATGAACTCGGCGTTAAGCGAGTCCATTGGCAATGTTACGGAAACCGCGCATACGGCTTGCTTTGGGATCATTCCGCTCCGAACAGCAGTGATGATTACAGTAAAAAGACAGCGGAAAATCTACCGGAGATGAATCGTTCGTTTGTTCAGGCGGCAAAACGTTACGGTATGGAAACCGTCGCGGTAATGCGTCCCCTTGAGACGGGGATATGGCGTACTTACTCGCCGTGGTATCCGTATGAAGGCAAACCCAACGGCATTCCGCATATCGGCGGAGATTTGCGAATGATGGCACATTTTCTGTTTGAGCATCCGGAATTGCGCGTGAAACGCAGGAGTTGGGACGTTGATCCAACCGCTACAGAAACGACGATTCGCACGATAAGGTTGTATAAACAGAACGATTACCCAACAAATATAACTAAGGAAAACATAACAATCTACACTTCTGACGATAACAGTAATTACAAACGATATGAAAGTGATTTCATGTTTATAATTGGCAGCGAGTCGTGCAGGGAAACCGTCGTTGTACAAAAGAAATTTGTAACAAACTATGATGAACTTGTGCTTACAAAGAAAGATGAACCAATTCTAACGCTGACATTGAGCGGGCTTAACATCACGGAACGTTACGCTGCCGTCGCGGTGACGGGAAATGACGGGGCTGATCCTGCGGGATTATTCCGCAACGCACCCTATTACGCTATACGCTGCTTTGACGCAGATGATAACGAAATCTGTTCTACCCCCGGTTCAAATATCTACAAATGGGACAACACGAATCCTTTGGAATCCGGCTTTAACTTCGATGACGGATTCGGGTCGACTTATTTCATTGAACTTGATTCGCACGGCAAAACGGGATATCTCGTTGTATGCAAGGGTAAGAATGAATATTTGCCCGGCACGCTTTGTGAATGTGAACCTGAAGTACAAAAATTTTGGCTGTCGTTGTTGGACGACGCGCTGGACGACGATTTCGATATGTACAGCAACCGGATAGAATGCCATTCGACCATGACCGACGAACCGTTTGCTTACGGGTACAACGACTGTATCAAAAAAGAATATGCAGAACGTTTCGGTTATTGCGCTGAAAAAGATATGAATCCTCAAAAAATTGCGGGAATCAGAGGCGATAAATTCACCGAACTATTCCTCAAAGGCGCGCGTAAAGTACGCGAGCGCGGCAAGAAAGTTGTTGCGATGCTGAACTTGGAAATGCTGCACAACCCTATACCGTTTCCGAGACAGTACGCTTATCCGATGAATGTGGAATGGCAGTGGAAGCGTTGGCTGGACGAAATCCAACCTGACGTAATTAACTTCCGTACTTACACTTACTCGCCGGAATTCGTTTTAAACGATCCGCAATGCATGGCGATTATAAACGCCGCAGGTAAATACGGCGTTCCGATGACATATGAGCGGTATTGCTATTGGGACTTTCCGGGCGATTACAAACGTTTGCGCGATACGGGATTGTTTTCATCTTGTATATTGTACGAAACAGCCGAAATAATGAAAAGCGATCAATGCGGAGGGGTAATTGTTACTAAACCGGAAATGTTAGATACGTTATCAAAACTTACTTCTTCCTATTGAAAGAAGCGCGCAAACTGTTCGTTTTTATTGTTGACGCTATTTCTCAATAATCATAGAATAAGCTGAGATTTTGCGTATCCTCCATGAAACGGCAATCGATACGATATACGCAAGTATCACAATCACGGCGCAAATTATAACCGTTAAATCAACAGGCACGGGAAGATTAACCTTTACAATCCCCATACCGCCTGTCAGCGCGGTAACCATCGGATTAAGCCCGAAATATCCCGCACCCGCTCCGATTACGACGCCGATTAAAATAACGGGTGTCATGTTCAGCGCGATTTGATTCATAAGACGGAATGTTGTGAAACCTAACGCCTTTTGTATTCCCAACTCGTTCCTTCTGCGCAGGATAGCGGTTTTAATTACAATGTACAGTACCAATATAACCACTAAAACAGTGACCGCCGCGATTCCAACAGCAACTGCCGCGAAAATTCCGTTCATACTGTCCATCACTACGCTGAGATTGTCTTTTATATCCATAATGCTTTCAAATATATCACCTTCAGCCGCTTCGACGTTTTCAATGAACTTTTTCACATCGCTTCCTTCGTGCAAATAAGCGTTATACCCAAAAAATTTATATTCGGGCTGAACTACAGCCATGCCTTCGCCGGTTATGATACCGTTGAACCCATTGCTGTTCATATATTGAGAAACGCCTGTGACTATATAATCTCTTTCGATTTCGCCGCTTTTTACTGTAACGGTATCGCCGACCTTTTTACCCGCGACTTTTAAAATTGCAGGGCCTAAAGCGATTTCGTTGCTGTGCTTTGGGAAACGTCCTTCAACTATCAATTGCCCTTCTAATTGCGAACAGTCTTCGGCGATTATCGTCGAAATACCTGTTTCGTCAACGAGAATCATTACGCCTGTTTCGAAACCGAACGCTTTGCGCACTTCCGGGCGCGCAAGCATTTTTTGTTTTAATTCCTCGCCGTAATCAGCGTCTTTCAGCATAAAGTTTACGTCGGGCATTTCACCTAAAAGCGCGTTTGCGAAATTATTCTGTCCGCCGCTCATATTATAATGGAAGGCAAGCCCCGCAACCGAAGCCATTGTTACCGCCGCGACGATTATACAGATTGTCGCCGCTTGTTTTTTATTCCGCACCAGTTGTTTCAACGCTAACAACAAGTCAAGCGGGCCGAACGTTTTATCCAAAGGGAACACGTTTTTGCGGAAGCTGTGAGTGGTTATACCGCCGCGGAGGGCGATGAGCGGATGTAATTTGTTGATTCTCTGCGCCGATATAAAAGCGGTGAGTATTACTAAAAGTAAAGCCGATACTATTGAAACCGCCATCGAAAAAATATCGAATCCGGGGTTCCAGACCAACGCGATCATCGGTTCCAATATTTTCATAATCGCGGGAATTATCGCCAGCGATATCGCGATTCCCATAGTGCCGCCTATAACCGCGACCAATCCGAATTGTAACACGATCGCTAAAACGATTTGAACGCTCCTGTAACCGACGGCTTTCTGTACGCCGATATTTGTCATGTTCTCTTCAATGCTGTTGTTTATGCGGAAACGTATAACAATCAAGCTGATTATGAGCAGCAGAATCGCAAACACCGTTACGATTATCGCGGCGACTACAGGAATCATTGTCCTTGCCTGTTTCGCGTTATCGTAAATGAAGTCATAATATAGTCCTTCATTCGAAACTGCTTTGTTGTAATCGGCTTGCATAAAAACTGTATCATCGACGTTTTTCAAACGAGCGGAAATGAGTGTTAAATCGTTGGCGGGGAATTGCGTTTTGAATTCGTTGTATCTTTCCTCCGGAATATAAAACCGATAAATTGTGTTCATTTGCGCGCCGAACATTATTTCTTCGATTCCGCCCGCAATGGTGAAGTTCAATTCGGTTCCCGAAAGGTTCAGTTTGTATGCGTCGCCGATTCTATATCCGCCGCTCAACATCATGAAGTATGGGATGTAGATTGCGTCGCCTTCAAACGGGAGCGATTCGCCTACAACCGACGGAGCGTCCATTCTTTGATTTCCGGTATCAGCGACAAAGAATATGAATCCGGTGCTTTTTAAATCGTTTGTGAAGAAGTCGCCCATACCGCCGATTGCGCTCAACGTTTCCGTTTCGGTTACGCCGGAGTAGTTATCGAAAAATTCTAAACCCTTATCGATCGATTCCGCGCCTGTATAGTAAATCGTCGTGTAGTGCGCCATGTGATTCTGTTCGGCGCGGTAGTCGAAGAATTTGCCGATGCCGGTAAAGATGACTAAACCGAGGTTGAGTAACATCGCCGCTACTAAAACGAATGCGAGCAAGCTGATTGCCTGACTTGTGTTTTTGCGGAAATTTGCCGCTGTAAGCATCCATATGTTTTTCATTCTTACCACCCCATGTCTTTCAGGAATACGTTTAATGCGTTGTGACGGGTTTCGTCGTCGGTTGAATATTTTTCTAAATTTAGTTCGCCGCATATCACGCCGTCGCGTAAGTATAGGATTCGGTTGCCGCGCTGAGCGGAGCGCAAGTCGTGCGTCACCATTACGATGCTTTGCCTTTGTTCGTTCACTTCCGTAAGCGCGTCGAGGACGGCTTTACCGTTCGCGGAGTTTAACGCGCCGGTCGGTTCGTCGGCGAAAACGATCTTCGGGTTGTTTATCATTGCGCGGGCGATACCTGCGCGCTGCGCTTCGCCGCCGGAAA
>WREN01000154.1 GCA_009779295.1 Oscillospiraceae bacterium
CATCGTCCGCCTTGCGGGTCAAGCCGGATTCATTGTTCAGAATATTTAAAGCGCGCCGTATGGCGGATTCTATGTCAGCCTTCGCGACCGCTTTGAACTCGAATACCGCCGACCGCGAGATTATCGCGTTGTACACGTACATATACGGGTTCTCCGTTGTTGAGGCGATGAGAGTTATCCGCCCGTCCTCGATAAATTCCAACAGCGACTGCTGTTGTTTTTTATTGAAATACTGGATTTCGTCGAGGTACAACAGCACGCCGCCGCTGCCGAAAATCGAAACCGTATCGCCAATCACCTCACGTATATCCGCAAGCGAAGCGGACGTGGCGTTCAGTTTGTGGAGCGACATGCCCGAACTCTCGGCGATGATGTTCGCCGCTGTGGTTTTGCCTGTACCGGGAGGTCCCCAGAATATCATGTTCGTCAGGTATCCGCCCTCCAACATGCGCCGGATCGCGCCTGTAGCGCCGAATAAATGCGCCTGCCCGACCATTTCGTCGAAGCTGCGCGGACGTATTCTGTCGGCAAGGGGGTGGTATTGAGACATGGTTATCACCTACTTAATTCCTGCATTATCAAACTCATTGCAATTTCCAGCGCTTTGAGATTTCGCGCCGCCAAAGTCAGTTGCGCTTTCGGAAGAGGAGCTTTTTTCGCCAAAGTTTCTTTTGCTTTTTCAATTTTACGGATTGAAGACGCTATTGCTTTCTGCGCGTCCTCCAGTTCTGCTTTTGAAAATTCCGACATAATTTTATTCTCCTCTATGAATGTTTACTAAATTCTCAAACTCTTCCGTTGCATAGATATACTCCGCAATAAAATCCACGAATATCAAAAACCGCTTATGCTCCTCGGACGCCGAATCCTTCCGGTTCACTTCTTGACAGAAGATCGTCCGCGCACCGTAAGTGAAGAAATATCTGGCGTGTCCGCGTCTGGTTAAATCTTCTTCGCTCACGTCGTCGGGCAAGCCATCTATGTTATGTCCCGCAAACTTGTCATGAATCGACTGCATCATCTTGTCGGGAATGACGAAATCTATCGTCTGCCATTCTATTTCAAAAGATTCTTTTGTGCCGAGCGTACCGTTGGAAGTATCGACGCGATAATTGACGCCGCCGCCCCATTCAAGCACGAAATTGAAATCTTTCCCGCCGAAACACGCGGTCATACAAAATAGTAAACATAAACAGATAATAATTATTCTTTTGATATACATTTTTCTATACCTTTTAGTTTATCCATAGTGATACTCATTTCGTTGATTTTTGTTTTTGTAAAAATGCCGTGACAATCCGAACCCGCCGTAACTAACAAATCGTATTCCTCGCATACTTCCAAACAAGCCTGCGTCACAGCTTCGGAATGTGACGGATAATAACACTCAATACCGTCTACTCCGAGCGAAACGATACGCCTTAATTCAGCTTTGAATTGATTTATATCCGACGAGTCGATCAATTCTCCGGGATGAGCCAAAACGGAATAACCGCCGGCTGTTTTGATTCTGTAAGCAGTGGCGGCGATAGTTGAATAACCTGCTTTATCGTATGTCACACCGTATTCGGAATAAAATTTTATCCCTTCTTTCAACGAAGAAGTAAACCCTTTTTCCAAAAAATAGTGTAACGCTTTCCATCCGCCGAGACTTCTGTCATACGTATAATTCATGTAATCTTCCAAAGGAAACCCCATGAGTTCAACCAATTTCACGCTCATTTCATCAAGCGAAAACCGCGCATGTTTGACGAATTCGTTGAACGGAACGTTATTTATGTCAAAACCGTACGCAAGGATATGGAAATCTGTTTCGCCTTCGACAGCGTCAATTTCCACTGCCGGAATATAATTTATTCCGTTGCGCCGGCACAAACCGCGTAGCAAAAGACTTCCGTCAAGGATATTATGGTCTGCAATGGCTAAAGTTCCGACGCCGCTTTCAACAGCGGCTTTTACTATTTCTTCCGGCGACATAGTGCCGTCCGAATAAAACGAATGTATGTGCAAGTCGGCAAACGGATCTTTTTTCGCGTCCTCCAATTCTGCTTTTGTATATTCTGACATAATTTTATTCTCCTTATAGAATAATAAAAATTTTTTCAAAATTTCCGCCCTATTGACAAATCAGTATTGTTGTGCTATAATAAAAAACAGTAAGGGCGTAACCACATACAGCGGTTAGCCCAGATTTGCGAGTTATAAAATAACTGCTTACCTTGGACGGCGGGGCAGTTATTTTACGTATATTTTAAGTATGTACAATAAAAATATGACACACCCAACAAATTTTAAAAATTTATAAAATTTATCTTTCATTACGTCACCTCCCCTTAAGGAAGTGCCAACCGCCGCTGCTTGCCCTTACTGACCGATTTATATCGGTTTTTTTATTTTATCACAGTTAGTATTTATTGTCAAGTCACAAATACGCAATATTATAGACAAACTGAATTTACAATTTAAAAAATATCGAACAAAAGTTCCGAACATTAATACCCTTTAATACCTTTTGCTACTGTTTAATACCTTTTTTCCTGGTACAATGATATCAGATCAGAAAGGAGTGATCAAATTAAATGAAAAGTGTTTTTAAAAACGAAAAAGGTTTCCGTATCAAATTCGAAGACTATTTGAGCCAATGTAAAAATGAAAATTGCAAAAAACTGCCCAATATCGCCGGATTTTGCGCTTATTGCAAAATAACGCGGGCGGAATTCCTGAAACTTGGGAAATATTTTCCCACGCAATACGACATCATGATGTCAACGTTCACCGACGAAGCGGTCAATACCAAATCACCCAACACCGGAGCGACTATCGAATATCTGAAAAATCTCATCGATATGAATCAAAACGCCGACATCCTGTGCGGTCATAATTTCCATGAAGACGGCGCGTAAAACCGCAGATTTGCGGCTGACACTCGAAGGCATACCCAACGCAAAGCAACAGTTATTCTTCGATTCACGGACGAAGTATACCGCATACGGCGGCGCGAGAGGCGGCGGGAAATCATGGGCGCTGCGGCGCAAAATGATCCTGATGGCGCTCAGGTACGAAGGTTTCCGCGGGTTGATAATCAGGCGTTCCTACCCCGAACTGAGGGAGAATCACATATTGCCGCTGCTGAATGAACTTAACAAATTCGCGAAATATACCGATACCCGCAAAAGTTTCGAGTTCCCGAACGGCAGCAGGATCAATCTCGGTTATTGCAACGCCGAAACGGATGTACTCCAGTATCAGGGACAGGAGTACGACGTTATCGCCATCGACGAAGCCACGCAGCTGACGGAGTATCAGTTTAACACGCTGAAAGCGTGCGTCCGCGGCGTAAACGATTGCCCGAAACGGATGTACCTGACGTGCAATCCCGGCGGAGCCGGTCATTCGTGGGTCAAGCGGCTGTTTGTTGACAGACTGTTTGGCGACACCGAGAATCCCGGCGACTACAGTTTCATTCAGGCGTTCGCTACCGATAACGACGTCCTGATGAAAGCCGATCCGGACTACATCAAACAGCTCGAAACACTGCCGTATCAATTGCGCGAAGCATGGCTGTACGGCAAGTGGGATATTTTTGAGGGGCAGTATTTTACGGAGTTTAATTACGGCGAACATGTGTGCGCCCCATTTGAAATTGACGACGCTTACAAGCGTTACGGCGCGTTCGATTACGGTTTCGACATGCTTGCGGCGCTTTGGATCGCGGTCGATTATGACGGCAACTGTTTTGTGTACAGGGAATACTGCGAACCGAATTTAACGCTTTCCGAAGCGGCGGAGAAGATCGCGGAGTTGTGCGGAGATGAAAGGATAGAGTATATGGCGGCGAGTCCGGATTTGTGGAACCGGCGGCAGGATTCCGGATACAGCGGAGTTGAGATCATGAACCGCGTGAATAATTTACCGTTGCTGCTTAAAGCCGACGACCGCAGGATAATAGGCTGGCGGACAATCAGGGAATATTTGAAAACTCAAAAATTAAAAATATTCTCGACGGCGGGCGAGTTGATCCGCTGCCTTCCGGCGCTGATGTTCGATAAGCGCAGACCCGAAGACGCAGCGAACGAGCCGCACGCGATAACTCACGCGCCGGAAGCACTGCGGTACGCGCTGATGTCGAGGATAGGGGATAATTAAAAATTTACGAAAGAAGTGAAAAAAATATGGCAGATTTAACAAGAAAAAATAAAACGGCAATTCCGGAAACTTTTTCCATTCACAAATTCGGGGGAATAAACAATTCGATATCCGAAGCGGGCGAAGCGAAATTTATGAAAAATTTCCGCATTACGGACAATTTCAAACTTCAAAGACGACCGGGCAGCAGGCTATACTGCACTTTCGGCAGTTACGGAAATATCCGGGGCGCATGGTACGGACGGTACAATAACGAGGAGGCATTATATGTTTGCGCGGGAAACAAAATCGTGAAATATGACGGCGTATATACGCAAATCGGAACTATCGGAACGAATACGGGCAAAGTTAATATCTTCCCGCTGCATAACCGTTTGTACTTTTTTGACGGAACTGAAGCATATACGTATGATACTTCTGTTTTCGGACCCGCCGAACCGTATAAACCGATTTTGTACGTACAAGTGAACGAATTGCAGTCATACGCTTCCGAAGCGCAGAACCTGCTGACGCGGCAGTTCCGTATTCAGTACAATTACAATCATACGACTTACGTTTTTAACTATATGCCGGTAGAATCGGTACAATCGCTTACGATTAACGGCGCGGATTATACGAACGCGTATGACTTCGCAATCAATCCGGCGACGGGCTCTCTGACGGTAACCGCGAAATCCGGCGTTCCGGCTTCGGGCATTGTGCATGTTACATGTACGATGGTTCCGCAATGCAGGAAAGATGAAATATTTGCCAACAAATACCATGCCGTCCACAACGAGGACAACGACAACGTGCGCTTATTTTTATACGGCGTCAATAATACCGTATATTTCACGGAGGATATAAGCAAACGCGAAGGAATGTATGTTACCGTCGGCAATAAAATTGTGGCCGGAGACCCGAAAAACACGATAACTTCAATTTGCAGGCAGTTTGAAGACCTCGTCATATTTACCGAAAACGATACATGGGTGATAAATAATCCCGTGAAAACGGCTGACAGCGTTTTCAGAAATACGTATCACTGCAAATATTCTCTGTCGCTGATCAGTTCGGCCGTCGGAAACGTAGGACAGGCGAATGTCCGGCAGATCGATTACAACTTGATATCGGCAGCGGCTGACGGCGCGTATCTTTGGGGTATCACAAGACTGTTCGACGAGCGCAACGTTAAATACATCTCTCTGCCGATAAGAAACAATGTGAATAAAGATTTTTGGTCGGGAGTGATTGCGCTTGATAACCGCCGCGACGGTGAAGTATGGTTTTATAACGACGGCGATACTTGGATCTATAATTACCGGACAAACGTCTGGTATTATTATGATAATATCGCCGCGGACGGATTCGTGACGACCGAAAACGTTTCGTATTATTCGGGCGCTGAAATGTTCATAATGGATGAAAACTGCGATACCGACGCGGGAATACCGTTTGATGCGGCCTGGGAGAGCCAGTATATCGACTTCGGGCTGCCGCAGTACACCAAATCGCTGCAAAGGCTGTTCGTAACCCTTCAGCCGTATAGTTGCCTTGACGAAGTGAAACTCATTCCCGACAAAGGAGAAACTGCCGTTTTTGAAAATTTAAACAGCAGCACCGTTCCCGTAACCCACCGTTTGAGATTAAAAATAAACCGCTGCATATTCGCGCAGTTGATTCTGCGCGCCGAAGAAAAAGTTACCGTCAGCGGCGTTAAGGTTGAGTGGGTCAGAGACGGCGAAGGAAACTCCTTGAAAGGAGGTGATATAAATGTTTAACAAAAAAAATCTGAGCGTTACCGAAACATGGCGGCAGTACGAGTCCGGCAAAGACTACAAATACAGCATCAACCTGTACGATACCGTCAACGAGAACGAAC
>WREN01000155.1 GCA_009779295.1 Oscillospiraceae bacterium
GCGCCGTTATGAAGTGCGCGTTATCGTGAGTTTTGACGGCGCAAATAAAGACACCTTTGAAAAAATCCGCCGTGGGGCTGATTTCAAGCGGGTTTGTGATAATGCGCAAAGATTGAATTTAGCATATGAAGATACGCCTTTGGATATCGTTCCCGCAACATATACATCAATACAAAAGAAAACCAATTCGAACTGGAAAAAATCGCTCAAAAAGTCAGCGAATTAGGTTTCCGTAGAATTGGATTCGGATTAGTTACTGCTCCCGCCGAGTGTACGCCTAATTTAGACGAACGGCTCTGCCGCGAACTTTTTAATACTTACCGTACAGCCGAACAAAACGAAATACTTATTGAGTTGTACCCTGTAAAAGTTGGCGAATATGTTTATTCAGGTGATAAATATGTTCCGGCTGAGGATTTTATTATCCGCAAACGCTGCGACGCGCCGTTAATCAATGCGGTTGTCAGGTATGACGGCGAGGTATGCCTGTGTTGTAATTTTGGTGCAGAAGTGGAGAATGTGACGGATAAAAACTTTCTTAAAATATGGCAAAGTCCGCGATACAACGAACTGCGCGAAGCGGTAAACAATCCCGAAAGTATGCCAAATCCCTGCCGGCGTTGTTGGTGGGTAAACAGATAAAATTATATGAAGAACCTATAAAATAAAATTTAAGGAGATATTAAAAATGAAAAACGAAATGTATTTCTACAACATTTATCCCAGATTAATCAACGTAGGCAAAGAAACATTGATTACCATCGAACCGCTGCTTCCGTCAAGAGCGGAATTTAATTCCGAAACCGAATATCAAATCGAAATTCTTCCGATGACGCGTTATTCAAGAGTATTCAATCAAAGCCCGGACAACAAAATCGTTTTAAAAGGCGAAAACAATAAACTGCAATTCAAATATGTTTTCGATAAAGAAGAAGAATACTTGGTTAAAATATTGAAAAAAGAGGGCAATGCGCTGATAGTTCAACTTGCCGTTTACGCGCTTGAGGATGATTTATATAAACGCAGACCGTTGAAGGGCGATTTACATATTCACAGTATTCGTTCGGACGGCGGGGAAGGTCCGGCTGTTGTTGCCGCAAAGTACCGCGAAGCGGGATTTGATTTCATGGGATTGACGGATCACGGCATTTATACTGCATCGGTCGAAGCAATCGACGCGTATAAAGATGTTGAGCTTGGAATGTTATTGTTTAACGGCGAGGAAGTACATTCTCCGGAAAATTTTGTGCATGTCGTAAATTTCGGCGGTAAATCGAGTATCAACGAAATATTTCAAAAAGACCAGAATTTATATTACAAAGAAGTAAACGAAATAATCGAAACCGAAGATATTCCGTATGAAGAAGATAAATTCATATACGCGGCGAATTTGTGGGTATCGCGAAAAATAAGAGAAGCCGGCGGACTGAGCATATTCGCGCATCCGCATTGGCATTTCCCTGTAAACAATGTCCCTGACGATTTATCCACGGCGTTCTTTAAGAATGATGTGTTCGACGCTTTCGAAGTTATAGGCGGATATTCTTTCACGCACGAAAACAATATGCAGACCGCGTTTTATTACACAGCATTGGCAAACGGATTAAAGATACCGATCGTAGGTTCGAGCGATTCGCACGGTACGATTAATGGGTCATATTTTCCCAGACAATATACGATTGTTTTTGCCGACGAATATAATCAGGACAGCGTTTTGCAATCGATAAAAGATTATTACAGCGTAGCTGTTGAGAATTATCATGATTCGGCGGAATATACTGTACACGGCAATTACAGATTCGTTGCATATGCGAGCTTCCTTATCGAAAACTATTTCGTGTTCACGGCGCAATTCTGCGCAGAGGACGGACTCCTCATGCAGCAGTATATTCTCGGCGTGCCGGGCGCGAAAGAAAGACTGAACGAAATAAAAACCAGATCGGCTGATTATTATAAACTTTGTTCGGGAAGGTAGTATTGGTTATGAAAAAATCATATCAATTAATAGTATTTGTTTTGTTAATAATTTCGTTAATATCCGCTACTACATATTTATCCCACGCCGATTTCGGCGACTTTGGAGGCAGCAGCGATTACGGCGGCAGCAGCGACTGGGGAGGGAGTTCGGATTGGGGGAGCAGCAGTGATTACAGCGGCGAAGGTATTCCGATTGATGACCCTGTAGTTATTGTAGTAATTATAGTATTTATTCTTTTTGTGGTATTTATAATGTTTAGAGGAAATAAAAACAAACCCGTCATGCCCGGAGCCGCAGCGTATGATATGTCAAAACTTAAAAATATGACTGAATTTAAAGAAATAGATCCGGAATTTTCCGTAGACGCGTTCAAAGAAAAACTATCAAATTGGTATGTGCAAATGCAGAATTGCTGGCAAAATAAAGACCTGGAACCTCTGCGCCCATATTTTACAGATACTTCATTCAATCAATTCGACCGTCAACTTGACCATTACCGTAATAACAAGCATACTAACCGAATCGAAAATATCTGTGTGTTGAGCGTTGATTTAAAGGGTTGGACGAAAGATGAAGTCAATGATATAATCATCGTGCGTATGAAAACGCGTATCATCGATTACGTTGTTGACGATATGACCGGAAATCTCGTCAAAGGCAATAAACTGGAAAAGTTTATGGATTATGAATGGTCGCTTATACGCAAGTCCGGAGTGCTGACGCAAACCGGCGAAGGCGTAAAAGTGCTCAACTGCACGAATTGCGGCGCGCCTATGAACGTGAACCAGTCGTCGAAATGCGAATACTGCGGTTCTGTATTGGCAACGACGGAATACGATTGGGTAATTTCGTCAATCAAAGGTATTTCGCAGCGGACGGGGAGTAAATAATGGATATTCATAAAATAAACAAATTCTTCTGGGATACAACAGGGAATGACGTTTTAGGAACCACCGCGCTTCCCGCCTATGGCGCGTATGTCTCGGAAGAAAAATGGCAACTCTTCGGAAACGTTTCGGGTAAAAAAGTTTTGGAAATCGGCTGCGGACGCGGTCATTCCCTGCAATATGTGGGGGAACGCAAAGCGTCCGAGCTATGGGGAATTGATATATCGGAAAAACAACTCGAATTGACAAAGCAATATTTGACGGAATGTGGGCTTTCCGCAAAATTGATATGTTCGCCGATGGAAGAGGAGTGCGGCATACCGGAGGATTATTTTGACATTGTTTACTCGGTGTACGCCATAGGCTGGACGACAGATCTCGATGGTACTTTCCGCCGTATCGCTTCGTACCTGAAAAAAGACGGCGCGTTCATTTTCAGTTGGTCGCACCCGATACATAAATGCGTCGAAAGATATGAAGATAAGTTTATCTTCAAAAAATGTTATTATGATGAATCATGGTATCAGCAAACTCTCGGCGACGGTACGCTGACATTATCTTGGCGCATGATGTCAACATATGTGAACGCGTTGGCGAAAGCGGGATTTTTCATTGAGTATATGATCGAGGAATCCGACGAGGAACTTTTGCAAGGTAATGAAAGCAGTCACGCTCAAAGGGCAAAAATGTTTCCCGTAACTTTTGTAATCAAAGCCAGAAAACTATAATTTGGAGGTAAAATAATTATGAAACAAATGAAACTCGGTGTTAGCAATCTTGTATTACCGGTAATATCCGTAGGTTGTATGCGGATCAAAGCATTAAGCAAACCCGATGCGGAAAAATTCATAAAGACGTCATTGGAATTGGGCGCGAACTTTTTCGATCACGCGGATATTTATGGCGGAAACGGCGCGTGCGAAGAACATTTTGCTGACGCGATCGGCATGACTCCCGCACTCCGCGAAACGATGTTCCTGCAAACCAAATGCGGAATCAGAAGAGGTTGGTATGACTTTTCCAAAGAGCATATTTTGAATTCGGTCGATAAAAGTTTGTTAAGATTAAAAACGGATTACATCGACGTGTTATTATTACACCGCCCCGATGCGCTCGTTGAACCTGAGGAAGTCGCGGAAGCGTTTGATATTCTTTACGCAAGCGGAAAAGTCCGCCATTTCGGTGTGTCGAATCAAAAACCGATGCAGATTCAATTATTGCAAAAGTATCTGAACCAGCCGATAGTCGCCAACCAACTCCAACTCAGCGTGATGAACACCACGATGATAGCGAGCGGTATCAACGTCAATACCGCGTTTGATTCGGCAGTAGACCGCGACGGCAGCATACTCGATTTCTGCCGTCTGAACGATATAACGATCCAGCCGTGGTCGCCGTTCCAGTACGGATGTTTCGAGGGCGTTTATCTCGATAACGACAAGTTCCCTGAAGTGAACGCGAAAATAAACGAAATCGCCGCGAAATACAACGTCACGAACAACGGAATGGTTATTGCATGGCTGTTGCGACATCCGGCAAAGATGCAGCCTGTAACGGGAACGATGAACATACAACGACTGAAAGAAATCTGCGACGGCGTTAATGTTACGATTACACGCGAGGAATGGTATGAAATATACCGTTCGGCGGGAAATAAAATTCCATAAAATATAGGGGCGGGGTTCCATCCCCGCCCGTTCTATTTGTTAAAATACAAAAGCAAACATACTTATAATATAAATCAAATCGTTAAAAGATTCTATATCAAAATCCAAAAAATCTAAAAGATTCAATATTTCCATTAAATCGCCCAAAGTTTCAACGCCCAATGCGTTAATAAAAGTTAATATTCCCAATATATAATTTACTTCTTCAATACCCAAATAATCAAACATAGATAAGAATGAACTATTTAATAATTCTATCGTATAATCTTGAATATACGGTCTGTTTAATTCCCAAATCGAAGATTGTATAAAGATTTCCCAATTAGGAATTTCTCCCGAAAGCAAACTAATAAATAATTCGATATACGGTTTTATTTCAAAATTATACAGAGCATTATAATCACTGTACAAATCTAAATAATAAAAATCCTGTAAATTTTTAAATGAATTTAAAAAATTGAAATTCGTAATATCGTTGCCTGTCAGGTCAAGCCATTCAAGGTTACGGAGCGTTTTGATATATTTCATGTCATCGTTCGTGAGGTCCATATATAGAAGTCCGAGTCCTTTCAGGTTTAACGTTTTCAGTCCTTCTAACTGCGAGCCGGAGAGATTTGCTTCCATTAAATATAAATATTTCAATGATTTCATATTTTTCAAAACGCTTATATCGGTAAGACGCGAACTTTCCAAAACGAAAATTTCCAGCGTTTTATTGTCTTTCAGCGCGGAAATGTCATAAATATATGTACCGGTAGCGTTGAAATATTTAAGGTTCGGCAGGGAAAATATCGCAGAAGCGTCGCTGACAGGGGTTTCCATAAGCGTTACATATTCGAGATTTTGCAATTTGCTCAGTACGGAAACATCGCTTACGGTACAGGCTATTATACCTACCTCAATCAAGTTTTTGCAATTTGCAAGCGCCGAAATATCAATAATGTAATTTTGATCGATAATCACAAAAGTTTCAAGATTCGGGAAATATTTGATGTCGTTTAGATTTTTTAGAACGTCCGTTTTGGTTACAATAAACTCCTTAACCTTCAAACAGTCCGAAATCGTCAATCCCTTCTTCGTTTTGATACCCAAATACTCGCGGACATAATCGTCGACCGCTTTGTTTTCGAATGTGACTTGTTTTGAAGTGATTGAAAAATCTACGTCCGCGGCAAATACGGGAATTGAGATTGACATGAACATTAATACGGTTAATACAATTGCTATGAATTTTTTTAACATGTTTTACACCTCATTTAATATTTTAAAATTAATTTATTTCTGCTAAATAAATTGCAACTCTGCTCTGTATCGATTTTGCCGTTTCTTCGGCTGATTTATCTGTGTTGAAGAATATTTCAAGGTCTTCTGTGATTATATTATACACCGCGCTGTCATA
>WREN01000156.1 GCA_009779295.1 Oscillospiraceae bacterium
GCCGACGTTCCTACCGTTAAATCGGAAACCGCGCGTATAATGCGGATAATGGGTAAGAACGGTGGATACATTGCCGCGCCGACACACGCCGTGCCGAAAGATGTTCCGGTCGAAAACATACTTGCTATGCTTGAAGTTTTCCAGAATCAGGAGAAATATATATGATAGAGAATTTTAAAAACACATATCCCGGCCGCGGAATCATATTGGGATTGACGCCGTCCGGAAACGAATTCGTTCAGATTTATTTTATAACGGGAAGAAGTTCTGGAAGTAAGAATAGGATTATAGTTAAAGAAAACGGTATCGTAAAAACTGAACCTTACGATAAATCAATCGAAATGGAAAATATCGAATTGAAAATTTACACTGCGGCAATGCAAACGGAAAACGCTCATATCGTCACCAACGGCAGGCAGACCGATACGGTTCACGAATATCTTACCGCCGGAAGAAGTTTTGAAGATTCGTTATATCAATGGAAATTTGAAGATGATCCGCCGATTTACACGCCGCGAATCTCCGGAGTAACTTTTGCGGACGGCTCGTATAAACTTTCAATTATTAAAGCTATCGATCAGAATCCTGAATTATTGTCGCATCAATTTTTTAGTTATAAAACTTCCCTGCCCGGCTGCGGTCATTGTATACACACGTATTCACTCACGGAAACTTGTAACCCTTTCACAGGCGAACCGTTCACAGTTAAGATTTTTGAAACCTTCGTAGAAAACGCGGATTATTATTGGCATATATTACCGGATGATAAGAAAGTTGCGCTTTATGTTAAACATATAAATATGGAAAATAATGAAATAAATGATAAAATTTCTTCAATTTACTTGACAAATTTATGTAAAAGTGATATTATTTGATTAATTACTAAAATAAAGGATGGTAAAAATGATGAAAAGATTTCTGTCTTTAAGTTTAATGGTTTTAATTATTATATCGCTTATATTATCAGGTTGCGCTAAAAAAGAAGAAGCGGGTCTCGATGTCGATACCAAAGAAGCGCTTCAAACAATAATGGATAACGCCAAAGCTGCGGTCGGCGAAGACGCGTTCATACCGTTCACACTTGATATGGAAGTTACCGCCGATAACTGTGACGGTTATCTGGGACTTACTTCGGATCAGTTTAAACAATATGTAATGGAAAGTTATACGCTGATTGCCGCTATAAACGCTCAGGCATTTGACCTCGCGCTTGTAAAATGCAAAGATTACGCATCGGCAAAAGAAATCAAAAAACTTATCGCCGAAGGATTTGATCCGGCAAACAGGATATGCGCGGTCTCCGAAGTGGCGTTTGTCGTCGATTCGGGCAGGTTTGTTTTGCTCGGCGGCGTAGCTGTCAACACAGCCGAATCGTTCCAAAAAGCCTTCTCGGACTATTTTGAAGAAAAAACCGGCGATGTGAATACATTCTTTGAACGGAGCGGAGAAGCGCCGGCGGTTGGTGGCGGTGGTATGGATATTTCAATAAATTGATATGTTATTTTCAAGTATTGAATTTTTATTTTATTTCCTGCCCATAACCCTCTTAATATACTTCATCATTCCGATGCCGGGCGGCTCGCCGAAGTTCCGAAATTATTGGCTGCTCGTTGCGAGTTTGATATTCTACGGTTGGGGCGGGCCGTGGTACTTGGTGCTGATAACCGCGCAGTCGCTCGCGGGTTATATATTCGGGCTGCTCATCGAAAACCGGCGCGGCAAACCTGGCAGTAAATTTGTGCTTGCCGCAGCGGTTGTGGTCGGTCTGAGCGCGTTGTTATTCTTCAAGTACACCGATTTCTTTCTCTCAAATATCAACGCGGCATTCCGTTCGTCGATACCGCTTTTGAGACTTGCACTCCCGCTCGGTATAAGTTTCAACACTTTCCAGATACTCAGCTATGACATTGACTTGTATCACGGTAAAATTAAAGTACAGCGTAATTTTTTTACGCTGTTCGCTTATATCGCGCTGTTTCCGCAGTTGATTGCCGGGCCTATCGTGCGTTATTCGACTGTAGAGTGTGAACTTCAAAAACGTGAACATTCAATAGAAATGGTTTCAGCGGGAGTCAGAAGGCTTGTGATCGGACTTGGCAAAAAGGTTCTGATCGCAAATGTACTCGGGGAATTTGTAGCCATATATAATAACGGTAATGAAAAGAGTGTTCTCGGAGCGTGGATATACATAATCACATACGCGTTTCACCTGTATTTCGATTTCTCCGGTTACAGCGACATGGCTATCGGTATGGGAAAAATATTCGGATTTAAATTCCTTGAAAATTTCAATTATCCGTACATCGCGAAAAGCGTCACCGATTTCTGGCGTCGCTGGCATATTTCGATGTCTTCGTGGTTCCGCGATTATATTTACATACCGTTGGGCGGCAATCGTTGCAGCTTGCCGTGTCAGATTTTCAATATAACGGTCGTGTGGTTCGTGACTGGGTTCTGGCACGGCGCGGGCTGGAATTATATGGTGTGGGGCTTGTATTTCTGCTTGCTTCTGTTGGCGGAAAAATTCATCTTCGGCAAATGGCTTGAAAAATTGCCGGGCTTGGTCGGGCATCTTTATATCTTGCTTTGCATAGCTGTCGGCTGGACGTTTTTCGATTCAGACAGTCTCGGTACGGCGTTTACGCGCATCGGGAATTTGTTTGGCGCGGGAACAAACGGGTTCATCAGCGCAGAGATGTTATATTACCTGCGCAGTTATCTTGTTACGCTGATAATCGCCGCCGTCGGCTGTACGCCGCTGCCGTCGCGTATCGCGGCAAAGATAACAAATACGAAATTCATGACAGTATTTGAGCCGCTTTACGTCGCGGTTATACTTGTATTAGTCACGGCGTATCTTGTGGACGGCTCGTTCAACCCGTTTATCTATTTCAGGTTTTAGGGAGGTAAACGATAAACGATATGGAGAAACTCAAATCATATTTAACTTTATCGGTATTTATTCTGCTAATCGGCGGAGCGTTTCTTTTAAATTTAATTCTTCCCCCGCCGGAAGTATTGGTAAGCGAACGGCGCAGACCTGTTTCATTTCCGAAATTTTCGATAAATAATTTAATTTCAACAGAATTTATGAACGGGTTCAGCAAATACGCGGCTGACAATTTTGCGTTCCGCGATGAATTGCGGACAATCCGCGCCGCGTCAGTTTTCTATGTTTTCAGGCAGACAGACAAATCCGGTATTTATACCGATAAATCGGTAGGCGCGGGGAAGTTTGATACGCCTAACGAGAGGTCAATCCGCAGGGCAGGTGAAAAAATTTTGAAATTAACGGAATTTTTCCCTAACCTTAACGTCTATTACTCTGTGATCCCTGATAAAAGCATTTATACGCAGCGAAGTTTCCCGGGGTTCGACCCTGAATTAACGCAAACAATTTTAGCTGAACAACTGCAAAATTTAACGTATATTGATTTAACCGGGGCATTATCCGGCGGCGACTTTTACCGGACGGATATACATTGGGATCAATCGAAAATAAACGGCGTGCTTGATACGTTGAGTGAAGCGATAGGGTTTACTTTGGATAAAAACTTCAACGTAAAATCAGCGGGAGAATTTCACGGCGTGTATACCGGACAGCTCGCGCTGCCGCAGCCGCCGGACACGATGCGGTATCTGACCGGCGATGCCATTGACAGCGCGGTGATAAAATACTTCGATCCGAGCGTAAACGGATGGGTTACGGGGCATATGTACGAGATTGAAGCCGCGAGCGGGCGCGACCCGTATGACATGTTTTTACGCGGAGTTCAGCCGCTAATCACAATCGAAAATCAGTCGGCTAATACAACTAATCGGCAGCTTTATATATTCCGCGATTCGTTTTCGTCGAGCCTTGCGCCGCTTTTGACTTCCGCATATAAAACAATCACATTGATCGATATGCGCTACATTGACAGCCGGATACTCACGGATTACGTAACCTTCGCGCAAACCGATGCGGATGTACTGTTTTTATACAGCTCGCAAATATTAAACAACGCTGAGGTGTTATTGATAAATTAAAAAGCTCCTTAAACGGGCTTTTTTTATTTGATTTAAATCAATTTATTAAAATTAACACTTTTAAAATACAATCTCCATAGAATATTAAAATAATTTTAGTAAAATATTTATAATTGTTTTTAAATGTTAAGGGAGTGCAGTTATGAAAATAGCAAATTTTAAATTTTTATTGATTTTTGTCTTGGTATTTTTAATGGTATTCACAACTTTTTCGTGTTCATCAGGCGAAACTTTAAACAATGACGCGAGGAAAGAAACGGCAGCAACAAATGACGAATCGGAAACCGAAGCCCAAATCGTTCCCGACGTGCCGCAAAAAGACTACGACGGAGCGGATTTCCATATCCTGCATTGGGAGAATATAGAAGAACAGGACGGTGAAATCGTAAATGACGCTATGTTCAGAGCGCTTTCGGAAATCAAAGAACAACTAAATATTAATTTTGTCGGAACGAAACTTGATTCGATTCTCGATATTCAACCTGCCGTTTCGAAATCGGTAATGGCAGGCGACAACGCTTATCAATTAATTCTTACGCATTGCATTGAGCAAACGGCAAGCATGGCAGTTGCTCATATTCTCTACAATCTGAACGATATTCCCGGATGTGATTTTTCCAAACCCTACTGGAATCAAACTATGAACGATACATTGGCTGTTCAGGACGTTCTGCTGTACTCAGTCAACCGTTTTATAATGGAAGGTCCGCAAGTCATCTTTTTTAACAAGCAAATGATTGAGGATTTCACACTCGAATCTCCATACGATCTTGTACACAGCGGAAAATGGACATGGGATAAACTCGGTGAAATGGCAAAACCCGTTTCGGCGGATATAAACGGCGACGGTGTATTCGATGTAAACGACCAATACGGATTCTCCAGTATGGTCGACTGGCAATTCGTCAGTATCCAGTTTTCATGCGACCAGCGCACCACAATAAAGAATGAAGAGGGTTACCCGGTTATAGATGTTGCCAATGAAAAAATGGTCGGCATCGTGGAAAAGATATACGATTTGATTTACACTGACAACAAGAGCTATGTATATCCATACCACGGCGGCACAGGTAACGGGAATATGTTTGCGGAAGGACGCCTGCTTTTCCAGCTTGACGGCGTAGGCGCTTCTACAAATTTAAGGTCTGTTGATATACCTTTCGGAATTATACCTTTGCCGAAGTATGATGAGCAGCAAAAGAATTATGTAAACAATTCATTAACCAGTCTTTTGTGCGTTCCGATCGACGTAGCCGACCCCGAAAAAACCGGTATAGTTATGGAGCTTCTGGGTTATAAATACGACTTGTACGTTAAACCGGCTTATTATGATATATATCTCAAAGTAAAAGCCCTAAGAGACGATGATTCCGCGGAAATGCTCGATATAATTTTTGATAATCTGGTCTATGACTTTGGGCTTAATTTCGGAACATACAACGCGATTTCGTGGATGCTTCCGCGTATGATGCTGGCAAAAACCACCGATGTTATGTCGTATATCGAAAAAAACATTACCGCAGTGGAAAATACATACAATAAAATTTGTGATACTATGATAGAAGATTACGGAACTAATTAATTTATAACGGAGGCAACCCTATTATGCAATTAGCTATAAACGGCGGAGAACCAATCAGGAAAACTCCGTTTCCATATCGCAAACCATACGGCGAGGAAGAATTACAGCAAGTTAGAGAGGCGTTGGAAGCGCAAGATTTATTTTATACAGCCGGAAACAAAATCGTTAAGTTTGAGAAAGAATTCGCCGAAATGTACGGCGTTAAAAGTTGCTATACCGTTTCGTCAGGCACAGCGGCGCTCCATACAGCGGTAGCCGCGCTCACCCTCGAACCGGGAACCGAA
>WREN01000157.1 GCA_009779295.1 Oscillospiraceae bacterium
AATGTCCCAAACGGCGGTACGGTGCTTGACGTGGGTTGCGGAAACGGAAGCCTTATAAATTCAATAAGGCAAAAAAATAAAATCCAGGCATACGGCGTAGATATATCCCCGAATATGATTGAAGAATGCCGGAAGCGGTATGAAGATATAAAGTTTGAAGTTTCAAGCGGTGAAAAATTACCTTTTGAAAGCGGATATTTCGATACGGTTACAATCTGTTGCGTCCTTCATCACTTGAATAATCCGCGGAATTTCTTTCTTGAAGCGCAAAGGATATTAAAAACGGGCGGAAGTTTAATTATCGGCGAGCCGTGGTATCCATTTATATTACGGCAAATTGCCAATTATATTTTATTACCTCTTATAAAAGCGGGCGACAACAAGATATTCAGCCATAAAACATTAAGACAATATTTTACCGAATATGGTTTTACTATTACAAATATCTATAAAAAGGGAATTATACAAATTATTAGAGGGGATTTAAAATGTTAAAAAGATTATTAACAGCATTGTTTCTCCTGTCGATCTTTCTTCCGGCGTGCAGTAATAATGAAATACCTCCATTACACACAGGTGAACCCGATTTCGGCGGCGAAACTTTTAAGTTTATCGTGACAAGTTTTAAATACGGATTTGGTTATTACGAAACCATCGACGTTTACACGGAGGAACAAGACGGAACAACATTGAACGATGCCGTTTATATACGCAACAGGCTTGTCGAAGACCTGTTAAATATCAACATCGCCGAGTACAAATCCGACAATGTACTAAATTCCGTAACACGTGCGGTAAATGCCACCGAACGTGCGTATGATGCTATTTTCACGAATATGTACGAAAGTTCCGTTATGGCGCGTGAAGGATTGACTGTCGATCTGTTGATAATGAAATACATCAACCTCGACAACCTATGGTGGGATAAAAATGCGGAAGAAGATTTGTCCATCAGAAACAAACTGTTTTTCACAACGGGTGACATAAGTACTTCGGCAAAGTCGTGCGTCCGGTTTTTGGTTTTCAACAAAAAGTTAATTGTCGATTATAAAATGGAAAGCCCATACGAATACGTGGAAAACGATACATGGACGTTCGATGTATATTCTCAAATGGTCAAATCGCTGTATGTGGACGTAAACGGCGACGGAAGAAAAGACGACGGAAGAAAAGACGACGGCGATATATACGGTACGATTTTGGAAACCAACAATCCTTATTTTATGATATACGGATTCGGCGAGCGTCTGACGACGAACGACGCTGACGGATACCCGATTATAACTTGCAATAATGAACGCTTCGTTTACGCGGCGCAGCAGATATTCAACTTGTACTTTGACGACAACATATGCAGGCATGTAAACAATATATCAATGCCGGGCCGTGGGCGCTATTTTAATCCTAATTTCTACGCAGTTAAATATGCCCGCTCGTTATTTGCGGATAATAAATTTTTATTTCATCTCATGTACCCGCTTGCAATGGAAGAATTACGCGGCATGGAAGCGGATTTCGGCGTGCTGCCTTGTCCGAAACTGAACGAATTTCAAGAATCATATCACCATGTAGTAGACAGCAACGCGGTGATGCTCAGTATACCGATAACGTTCGACGAATACAAATCGGGTATCGTTCTCGAAGAGCTGGCGAAGGAGAGTAAACAGACATTAACGCCCGAATACAACGAAACGTTGTTACGGCGGAAATACATTCGTGACAACGAATCAGAATTTATCTTGGATATAATCCAGGCGACTCAAAGATACGATCTGTGCGCGATATACAATTGGGGCGGACTGTACGGTTTAATGGGTACTCTTACTGAGTTGAAAAATGAAAACCTAATTTCATCAATCGAACAATTATATTATATAGCTTCCGCAGAAATAAATAACACAGTTAAAATTTTTGAAGGAGAAAATTAAAATGTTAAAAAAACTATCAATCCTGCTGCTTGTCCTGTCAATATTACTGCCGGCGTGCGCCGGAAACGACAATCCGAAAACGAACGAAACTAAATCTGAAACCTCAGAAGTCGGCGAAACCGTAACCACGCAGTTACAGCCCGACATACCGAAAGACGTTAATTTCGGCGGCGAAACGTTCACGTTTCTTGTCACGGGTCCGAATTACGGCTACGGATATTACGAAACAATCGACATATTCACCGAAGCCCAGAACGGCGAAACTTTGAACGACGCGGTATATATGCGCAATCGAACGGTTGAGGAAAGGCTGAATATCGAAATCGCCGAGTTTAAGGCTGAAAGCGTAGTCAACACCGCTACGAAATCGATAACCGCCGGCGACGACGAATACGACGCGATATTTACGACGATGCAGGAGAGTGCGAGATTAGCGCAGGGTAAGATGATTATGAATATAAAAGAAGTGTCGTTTATCGATTTGGATAAACCTTGGTGGGACAAAAACGCGGAGATTGATTTGTCTATCAAAAACAAACTTTATTTCACTACGGGCGATATCAGCACAATGGCAAAGGCCTGCACGCGTCTGTTTGTGTTCAACAAAAAGCTGATGAAGGAATACGACCTCGGCGATCCGTATGAAAACGTCAAAAACGATACATGGACGTTCGATGTATTCGCAAAGATGGTCAAGTCGCTGTACGTTGACATTAACGGCAACGGTGAAAAAGACGATGAAGACATCTACGGCACGATAATGGAAGCGCATAATCCGATGTACCTGCTCACGGGTTTCGGGGAGAAGCTGACGACGAACGACGCCAACGGCTATCCGCAGATAACATGCACTAACGACCGTTTTTATACCGCAGCGGATAAACTTTGGGATTTGTATTTCGACGACACCGTTTGCAGGGACGTTAGCAAAATGAAAACAACAAGCGAATTTTCAAACGTTTACACATATGCCCGCGCGTTGTTTACGCGTGACAAGTTTTTATTCCATTTACCCGGCGCGTTGGTATTCTACGAGTTCCGCGATATGGAATCGGACTTCGGAGTATTGCCTTCTCCTAAACTGGACGAAACCCAATCGCGTTATTATCACATAGTCGAGATATATTCGGTAATGCTCAGCGTACCCGTTACGACCGATTTGGAGAGAGCGGGAATCGTGCTTGAATCCATGGCGGCGGAAAGTATGTACACTATAACGCCCGCGTTCAACGAAACGATGCTCAAGCGCAAATATGTCCGCGACAACGAATCCGAATTTATACTTGATATAATCAACGCGACTCATACATATGATTTGTGCATGGTGTTCAACTGGGGCGGTATGTTCGGTATAGTGAACAGCCTGACCGCGAATAAGAACCGCAATCTCGCGTCGGAAATGGCGAAAGTGTATGATAAAGCATTGAAAGAGATAGAAAATACGGTAAATACGTTTGAATAGAGGGTAAAATATGAAAACAAAAACTCAATTGGAACGGATTGCGAAATCTTACGACAGACACTTCATTGAGTATGGAAAGAAAGACGCGCTTTCATACGATAACCTGCCGGACTATATTACAAACGATCCGGAGTATCCGTATTGGAAGAATGAACGGGAAAGCAATTGGCAGGATAATAGGTGCATAGACCTCAAAGATTATTTATCGCCTGCCAAAAACATGAATTTTATTCACCTCGGTTGCTCTTTGAGCCTAAAGCTCAAGGGATATGATAAATGGCCTTCAACTTATTACGGCGTTGATATTAGTAAGGAAACCATTCAGTTTCTTTACGAGTATATAGCGGAAAACAGTTTATCAATCGGTTCCTTATATTGCGGAAGCGTACACGAAACACCGTTTGCTGAAAGCTATTTTGACATCGGGGACTGTATCGGGGTGCTTGAATATTATGAAAAAAATTTTGTTTTAAAAGCAATTCAAGAATTTCATCGGATTATGAAACCTGACGGCAAGTTCGTGCTTGATATTCCGAATATCACAAGCCCAAGCGGACGGGCGATGATGTTGATTGAGGAATACATGGGGCGACCTGATAGATTTGATATGCCGCCGCAAGAATTTGAAGACATGATTAAAGACTATTTTGAAATAGACGATTCAGACAGGATCCGCAATGAAAGTCATATGGGAATGGTGTACTTCTACTGCTTAAGATGTAAAAAGCAATTTAAACATAAACATTGATGTGAAGGAGATTATCGCAATGTTAAAAAAATTTTTGATTTTAATATTTGTCTTTGCATTACTGCTTCCCGCGTGCGCCGGCAACGACAAACCAAATGAAACGAATAAAGTCGGAGCAACGGAAACGAAACCGGAGATAATTGACAATCTTCCCGAAAGGGATTTTGAGGGATATAATTTCCGCCTGTTTCTTCCCGGTACTTCCGGAGCCGGATATTACGTTAAAGAAGAAAACGGCGAAATAATAAACGACGCGATATTCGAGCGGAACAGAACCGTCGAGGAAAGGTTTAATATTACCATTTCGCAAGTCAGTTACAGCGTGGAATGGGACGACAGAATGGAAGGGCGTAACTTTATTCTCGCCGGAGACGACGATTTTGATTTAATGGTTTTTCACAGTATCGTCGCTTTTGAATACGCGCACGAAGGACTCGTTTTAGACTGGTTCGAATATATGCCTTATGTGGATCTGAGCGCCGTGTGGTGGAATCAGGACGTGATAAAGGAATGTTCTTTCTTTAATAAACTTTACTGTATCAACGGGGATATAAGTTACACGGCTCTTAGCAATACGTTATGTTTGTTTTTCAATAAAAATCTGTTTGACATATATGGGATTGAATATCCGTATGACGACGTGGAAAAAGGTTCGTGGACTTTCGACAAACTTTTATCGATAACTAAGCTCGGCAGTTCCGATCTTAACGGCGACGGCGTGATTACCGCGGATGCCGACAGATACGGTTTCGATATGGCAAACGTGTATTCGTATCCGACGACGGCTTTATACTGCGGCGGCGACAGGGTCATAAAGAAAGATTCGGAAGGTCTGCCCGTTTTGGCGGTATACAACGAGCGGACGGTTAATATTTACGAAAAACTTTTCGATATACTCAGGACAAATTGCGCCGCTATCCGTGATACGGCTTTATGGGGAAATCCCGAAAACATAGACATTTTCAAAGACGGGCGCGCTTTGATCGGCGCGGGCGGAATGGGTACCATAGTATCTTACCGTGCGATGGAAGATGAAATAGGGATGCTTCCCGCGCCGAAATACGATGAAACTACTCCCAAATATTATTCGATTGTCGAAGCGTACGGAAGACTGATTACCGTTCCGGTCACGGCAAATAATTTAGAAAGGTTAAGCATAATAACAGAAGCGTTGGGCGCGGAAGGACACAGAACTATAATCCCCACGTATTACGAACGGTCTCTAAAAACGAAATTCTCGCGCGACGTCGAATCGGAAACGATGCTTGACTATATCAAAGACAGCGCGGTATATGATTACGGTTATTTAAACAGCGGTAGTTTGACCGGCGTGTTAGCTATTCCGGTTTCAGTCCTTATATACTCTAACAATCCTGATTTCACTTCGCATTATAACGGAAATGAAAGAAGCGTACATATGAATATCGAAAAACTGATCGAAAAATTTCAATAAAAATTAAGGAGTAAAAATAACATGTCACACAAAACAGACTGGTTTTACAACAAAAAATGGGGGCTTTTCAATCATTTATTAGGCGGGAACAGCCCGGATTGGAGCGATTATATCGATTCGATCGACGCTGAATCCATCGCGGACCAGATCGCCGAAACGAACGTGGGATATCTGTTCTTAACCGTTATGCAAAGGGGCAGGACTATGCTCGCCCCGAACGCAACGTTCGACAGGATCACCGGATACAAACCGGGAGAAGCGTGCGCGAAACGCGATTTTATAGAAGATATGTATCAG
>WREN01000158.1 GCA_009779295.1 Oscillospiraceae bacterium
GCATCAGCCTTACCCGGATTTATATGAATATTTTGTTAATGTTTCTTGCTTTTGAAACATGTGAAAACACGAGCAAATATATTAAAAAACTTTAAAACTAAGAGATAGGAGGTGATATAAATGACGAAAGACACAATCAACGTAACAATAAGGTTAGATAGAGAAATAAAAGAACGTGCGGAACAAATGTTCGAAGATTTCGGAATGAATTTGTCCACGGCAGTAAATATATTTATTCGTCAGGCTTTGCGTAAAGGAAAAATACCATTTGAAATTTATGATCCCTTTTACAGCGAGGCAAATCAAGCGGAATTACGTCGTAGAATTGAAGAAATTGAAAATGGAACGGCAAAACTAACAGTACATGAATTGATTGAGGTTGATGACGATGAATAAAGTATGGCGAGATGAATCATGGGAAGAATATATTGAGTGGCAGACACAAGATAAAAAGACATTAAAACGTATCAACGAACTTCTTAAAGATATTGACCGTCATCCATTCAATGGTATTGGAAAACCCGAACGTTTAAAAGGTGATAAACGAGGTTATTGGAGCCGACGTATCGATGATTATAACCGTATCGTTTACAAAATTGAAAATAACCAAATAATTATTATTCAATGCGGCGGGCATTACGAAGATTAAAAATGAAAAGCCATTAACAACTAATGGCTTTTTCCATCTCCGCCTTAAATCTCTCTACTTCTGCGGGTTCATGCAGCAAATAATAAATCTTAATCTTCGGCTCGGTGCCCGAAGGGCGTATAACAACAACATTATTTTCTGCGGTTTGGTAATACAGCACGTTTGAAGACGCCAATTCCGTGGAAGTCACCAATCCCGTACGCAAATCCATAACTTCGCCCGATAAATAGTCGCGTATCACGACAACATCCTCGCCGCCGAGCGATTTCGGCGGATTCAAACGCAGACGATCCATAATAGCTTTCATTTTAGTGACACCGTCGATATCCTCGTAATAAAGATTCTCCGTTTCCTCAATGTATCTCCCATACTTTTCATACAGCGCGTCTAACGCGTTTGCCATCGTCATACCGCGGCTCTTGTAATACGCCGCCATCTCGCAGAACAGCATCGCCGCAACGATTCCGTCTTTGTCACGCACATACGTGCCGCGCATATAACCGTAACTCTCTTCGAATCCGAGCAGAAAATTGCCGGATTCTTTTTTTATTACTTCGGCTATAAACTTAAATCCGGTCAAAACATTGTGGAGTTTAACGCCGTTCAATTCGCAGATTTTCGTTATGATCTCGCTCGTTACAATCGTTTTAATCGCGTAAGGTTCGGGCGGCAGTTTATCCAAAGCGGTGATTATGTAATCCAAAAGAAGCGCGCCGGTTTGATTGCCCGTTAATAACATAAACCCGCCGTCGTGGTTACGGATCATTGCGCCCATGCGGTCGGCGTCGGGATCGTTCGCGATTATGATTTCGCCGTTAATGGATTCCGCGAGTCTAATTCCCGGCGCGTAAACATCGATGTATTCCGGGTTCGGGAACGCCGCTGTCGGAAATTCCCCGTCCGGTATCATCTGCTCCGGTACAACAATAATATTATTCAACAACTTGGGGATAACTCTCCCGCCCGTTCCGTGCAACGGTGTGTAAACAACCTTGAGATCACTTTCGATTTGAGTAACCGATTGCGCTTTCACCTGAGCCAAATATTTTTCGTCGAAACTGCTGTCGATCATTGTAACCAAACTATCGTTTATGTTAGTTTTTACGCCGTCGAAAATGTCGGTATTCCGTATATATTCCGAAACCGCGTCAACCTGTTCGAGCGATAACTGCGCGCCGTCCTCCCAATACGCCTTATAGCCGTTGTACTCCTTTGGATTGTGCGACGCAGTGATGTTGATTCCGGCGATGCAGCCGAATTCCCGCACAGCGAACGACAGCATCGGCGTAGGGCAAATATCGTCGAACAAAAAAACTTTAATACCGTTCGCGGTCATAACCGCCGCCGCTTTTGTGGCGAACAGTTTTGAGTTGCGGCGGCTGTCGTAAGCAATCGCAACGCCACGTTCACGTCCGCCATTGTTAAAAATATAATCCGCAAATCCCTGCGTCGCGTGGCGAACGGTGTAAACGTTCATCGCGTTTGTGCCGGCGGTCATTTTGCCGCGCAGCCCCGCCGTCCCAAACTCAAGATATGAACCAAACTTTTCTTTGATTTCATCGTCTGTGAGTTCTATTCGTTCGTGATTTTGCCAGCGTTGGTATAATTTTTTATAATTTTCCATTTTAAAATTTTATCGAAACCTCTCCAGAATTTAATATAACAATCTCGCCGTTGTCAAGTTTGACTTCCAGATTCCCGTTATCTAAAATAGCGGAAGCAATTCCCTCTCGCTCGCCGAACGTTATTCGCTGCCCAAGTACGCATGAATAAGTGCGGTATTTATCCATCACATCGTTATCAAAATAGTAGAAGAAACGTTCTAAAATCTTTTTCGGCGCGATCTCAAATCCAAGCGTCGTAGCCGTTTCCGGCAAATTTGCGTTATGTTTAATGTTAACGCCTATGCCTACAATATAATTACCGTTTGTAGCTTCCGTCAAAATCCCACACACTTTCTTGCCGTCAATCAACACGTCGTTGACCCATTTGATTTTCGGGTTGCCGCCGTATTCCGATATAACGTCTGCTACACTCACGCCCGCGCAAACTGTCAGCAAGTCCGGCTTAACATTCTTCAAAAGCACGCTCATATACAACCCGCCTTCCGGTGAAATAAAGCCGCGTTCACGTGTACCTCTGCCGGAGGTTTGTGAACGGGCGATAACAACCGTGCGGTCGGGTAAATCATTTGCGCGTTTTTTTAAATATGTATTTGTGGAATCGACGGTGTCGAGATGGATTATATTCATAAATGCGTATAAATCCCCATAGGATTAAATTGCGGCAGTTCCAAAAACAAATAGCAGATAAACGGGAACAATTCACCGTTATCTGACGAAAAAATTATATCGTATGAATATTCGCTCTCACTATAGGATATAGGGACCGAATCAATTTTATACAGTTTAAATCCGTAATTTTCCGCCGCGGAAAGCAATCGGCGCAGATTCTCCGTAACCGCGCTGATTTCAAAATACAACGGGTGTTTTTTCTTCATTTTGATGTACTCAACATTTTTTTTGAGCAGCGCGAATTTTGTAACGCTTTCCTGCGCCGCTTCGACCGCGCAAGTCATCACGATTTTTAAATCATATTTCTTAATAAGGTTCCTGAACCTCATGAGGTTGCCGTCCGTTGAATTTTCGGTCGGCAGTATGCACATACCCGAACGGCTGTAGTAAACGTCCTCGCAAACCGCGTTGAAGTCCGCGCAATACGTGACTGTCGCGTCCTCAATCTCACGGCTGAAAATCTCGTAAGCAGTGTCGGTGTAGGAATTACGCAGATAAGCGATTCTGTCATTTTTTTCACCGCCGCCGAATATCAAATTAATATCTAAATCAGAATACAATTCAATCAACTTCCGGCACAGATAGATTTTGTCGAAATTATCAGTCTCATTCATTAAATCCGTCGTTGCTTTAACATTGAATTCAGGAACATCTTCCGCAAATATCGTTGAATTGACTTCGTTGTAAATCTCCCTGAACGCATCGGAAGTGAAAAACAGTTTATCGCTAAATTGTCCGCCTAAATACTTCGCCCTGTCGCAGATATGGGCGAGTCTGCGTTCCCGCAAACTCGCCTGCTGGCGGCTGATGTCCGCCAAATTATTTTCAATTATTTCAACTTGGTTCCCTTTCATAACTGTTCAAGCAGAATGTAGCTGTCAGAAAGGAACGATTTTAATTCGTCCGCGGTCAGCTGCCGCTGACTCAACAATGCCAGCGTATAGACTTGCTTAGCAATGTTTTCATCAAGATTGTCGCCGAGCTTACGGATTATCTTGTTACCCGGATTGACTATAAGCGTAGATTCGATTGGAGCGTGCATGTCTTCCATGCGGTACATTTTAATCATATCTCCAAAACGCCGTGATTCTTCCGCAATATTCACTATACACGGCACACTTTCGTCTTTGAGGTTTTCGTACTTGACTGTCAATTTATCGTTGCCGCTGATTTTTACGAATAAATCGGTCAAATCTTTATTATCGTAAACTTCGCCGTCGGCTTTGAGCGCGTCGGCAATATCTGAATCGCAGCGTTTGAATTTGATTTTATTCTCCATTTCAATCGTGCTTATAAACTGCGTGTCGATATATTTGTCCAATACCGCTACGTCGATCCCCTGCGCGTTGTACATTGCGATATACTGCGCCTGCACGATTTTGTCGGTGGTGTAGTACACAGTTTCACTGCCGTACTCACTGAGCGTGACGTAACGTCCGTCCGTCAATTGCAGCAGAATTGATTCTTTCACGCGGTCGTAGAATTTTTTATCGCGTATGCAAGCGTACGCAACGAACAATTTTATATCGTTCCACAGTTTTTCGTAACGTTCGCGCTCAGTATTAAATAACGAATTTAGCTTGTCCGCAACTTTTTTGATGATGTGCGCCGAAATTTTCGTCACGTAGCCGTTGGTTTGAAGGTAACTTCTCGAAACGTTTAGCGGCAGTTCCGGACAATCCAGCACGCCTTTCAACATCAGCAGATATTCCGGTATAACTTCCTTGATGTTATCCGCGACGAAAACCTGATTGTAATACAGTTTGACTTGTCCCTCAAGGCTTTCGTACTCGTGGTTGATGCGAGGGAAATACAGAATCCCCTTGAAGTTGAGAGGGTAGTCCGCGCTCAGGTGGATGTGGAACAGCGGTTCCTTGTAATCATGGAAAACTTTGTTGTAAAATT
Organism: Oscillospiraceae bacterium; assembly: GCA_009779295.1. Classification (GTDB taxonomy): domain Bacteria; phylum Bacillota; class Clostridia; order Oscillospirales; family CAG-272; genus WREN01. The sequence goes on from WREN01000158.1 coordinate 4,849, forward strand.
CTTTGTACTCTTCGTCGGTACATTCGGACGCGGGTTTCTGCCATAACGGATGCGTGTCGTTTATGGGTTTTGAACATTCACATTCGTGGTCTTCGTCATCTTTGTGGTCATGTTTACATTCATGCCCGTCACCGAAATAAATTTCTACCGGCATGAACGCACAATATTTCTGCAAAATCTCTTTAATTTTCGCGCTTTCGAGAAATTCTTTCTCGTCGTCCATGATGTGCATAACGACGTCGGTTCCGCGTTCCGGTCTATCGTAATCCGGCGTCATTTCATACTCGCCGGAATCATCGCACTCCCACTTGACCGCCGGTTCGCCGTTAAACGAACGCGTAATAACGTCAACGCTTTCGCTCACCATAAACGACGAATAGAATCCCAGACCAAAGTGCCCTATTATGCCCGGGGCGCTGTCCCCGTTTTCGCCTTCGTATTTTTGGATGAAGTCTAACGCGCCGCTTAACGCGATCTGGCAGATATAATTCTTAACTTCCTCTTCCGTCATGCCGATCCCGTTATCGGAAACGGTAATCGTTCCCTCTTCTTTATCGAGCCTGACGGTGACGCGGAAATTGTCTTCAACGCCGCGGATCTCACCCAGCGAAATCAGCCGTTTCATTTTCGTGATCGCGTCGCAAGCGTTCGAAACGATTTCGCGCAGAAATATTTCTTTCTCCGAATAAAGCCATTTTTTGATAATGGGGAAAATGTGCTCTGTCTGGACGGATATGCCGCCCTTTTCTGTTTGTTTGCTCATTGTTGTTTTGCTGCTCTCCTTTTTAACGCATAATATGCGGTTTATTCTAACTCAAGAAATGTGTCTATGATTTTCTGTATAGCTGTCAATGTCGATTTTGCAGTCGCTTCATATGTTGAAACGAACTCAGTTTTCTTTTGGCTTATCATGTCGTTCCACATTGTCCAGAACGTGCCGCCGAGTACGTATGCCGGGTCGAATACTTTACTGCCGAACAGGATTTCAA
>WREN01000159.1 GCA_009779295.1 Oscillospiraceae bacterium
AACCGAAGAATCTTTATTGATTTTGGTATTCGCGGAAATGCTTTCCATCACGACAAAAAGCATATATAAAGAAAAAAATATTTCCGAAGAAATATTTTACGAATCTATGTTAGATATTCCCATATGGGCAAAAGTTTGCAAACGCGACTACGGGATCTGGGGATTGAAGGAGATCGCTTTCAATTGGTTTACGATGCAATTGCGCACAACGATGTTCCGATTGGGCAGACTGCAATTCCATATAATCACATTTAAATATGATTCGTACAACTATGCCGGTTACACAGTTAATAAAGATGATGAAATAATCAACATCCACATCCCCGAAGGCGACGCGCTTACATATGACAAGCGGATCGATTCATACAAAAAGGCTTATAAGTTTTTGGGCAAGAATGTTTTCGTTTGCGATACATGGCTTTTTTATCCCAAGCACAGGGAATTTCTTCCGCCCAATTCAAATATTTTAAGTTTTATGGATGATTTCGATATTATCGACAGCTCAGAGAGCGATGATTTGGGCAACATGTGGCGTATCTACGGTCGCCGTGATACGTATATTCCGTCGGAATTGCCGCGGGATACAGGTTTGCAACGCGCTTACGCCGATTGGCTCGCGAAAGGCGGTAAAACCGGCAGCGGTTATGGGATCTTCTTCTTCGATGGGGAGAATATAATTAAAAAGGCTTCCGGTTAAGAAGCCTTTTTTCGTTTTTAAAAGCTTTAATCAAGATATGCCGCTTGCAGTTTTTCAAGCCCGGTCAGCGCGCCTTTTTCTATTTTCGCGTATTCCGAAGCGAAATCGGTCGATTTCCCGGTGACGAGAGCTCGGAATACAAATCCCGCGTTATTCAATGAAGAATAATACGCGAAGATAAAATTGGTCATCATGGATTCGTGGATCAAGTCGATCATTTGAGAAGACGCTTCATCGCGCACATATTTCACTTTCAGAGCGGTTTCGTAATACGCGGGTACGACCCTGCGGTAGCTCTCGGCGCACAACGCCTCGACTACAGCGCTTGTCATTTCAAACTTACTCGCTGAAGTTGTTATCGGTACTATTCCGAAATTCATCGTATCGTGTACTACAGAACGGTAATTTGTCTGCGCTTCATCGTATTTTGGGTTTGGTATCATTCCGTAGTCATTTTCCATATCCCGCAAACCGTTTGTCGTACTGAAAGTACCGGGATAAAATAACGATCGTCCGGATTTAAAATGCGGAAAATCATTCGCGTCGCCGCTGATAGGATATATATAGAAGCCCTCGCAGTAGAATAAATTGACGAGCATTTCGGCAAATTTTATAGATTTTTCATTATTTATCGCTAATGAAATCAAGCCGTCCGCGTCGCGCTGGATATACTCTATGTCCGTAGCGAACGCGAAACCGTCGGTCGAAGAGTAAGTTGCGTAGCAAACTATACCGAAAATATCATCAGGGTCTGACATTCCGTTACCGTTTATGTCATGATACGATTGTCTGACGTAATTCGTCATCGTTTCAATCGTCCACTTGCCGTCAAATACAATTTGATACAGATCGTCCCCGCCGAAATAGTTTTCCCATAGGTTCTTATTGAAATACAAAAGTTTCGTGCCGCGCAGCATATCGATAAAGTAATCGCCTACAAGGAAAAATATTTTGTTCTTGCCGATGGCTAACTCGTTCATATAATTTGTATTCCACCAAGGCTGCTCGAAATCGAAATACTTCCCTTCCAGAACATTGATAAATAACCCCTCGCTTGCGACCAGACAAGCTCCGTACTGACCTGCTATGAGTAATTCGTAAGCGTCGTCGCCCGACATCACAACTTTCCGCAGCTCGCCGGAAACCTGATCCCATGTCAATGTAGGGACGAAGTATTCGAACTTAACGTTCAAACGGTCTTCGACGATCTGGTTCCGTTCGATAACGGTATCGTAAACGATATCCCCCGACTGTTCTTCCGGTCCTTGGATGTATTGATTCTGAGACTCGCCGCTGCTGAACATTCTGAATGACGCGCCGTTATAATTCAAATCCGCGGGCAATGAGTCTTTAACGCGCAGTCTCGCCGGCCCGTCGTCTTCCATTTCCGCGTTTTCCGTGCTTAACGGAACAGTTCCGGTTCCGCTGTCATTCTTTTCGGAACAGGCTGCGACAACAACAGATACCAAAATTAATAATATCAAAATAATACTAATCTTTTTCACTTAAATTATACCACCTTTATTATTTTTCAATAGTTTTCAAGAAAAGCCGCCTGTAGTTTTTCAAGACCCGCGAGCGCTCCGCTTTCCAATTTCGCGTATTCCGAGGTGAAGTCAATAGATTTATTTGTGACGAGCGTCCTGAATATCGCCCCGATGTCATTCATGGAAGCGTAAAACGCGAACACAAAAGTTGTCATCGTCGAATCGCGTATCAGATCGATCATTTGCGAAGAAACGTCGTCGCGCGTGTATTTAACTTTCAGAGCCGTCTCATAATACGCGGGTACGACCCTGCGGTAACTTTCGGCGTTTAACGCTTCGACTACAGCGCTTGTCATTTCAAGATTACCGGCTGAAGTTGTTATCGGAACAACCCCGAGATTTTGCCCGTCCGCCACGACGGAACGGTAATTCTTCTGCGTCTCATCAAATTTAGGATTTGTGATTATACCGAAGTTCTTTTCCATATCCCTTAACATTTCCGCTCTTACGAAGGTCCCGTTCCCCATAAATAATATATTACCCGCCTGAAAAGAAGCCATAACCGTATCCGTGTCAGGGAACAGGGTACTGCCCTCGTTATAGAAGAGATTATACAACATTTCGGCGAGTTTCACGGATTTTTCGTTGTTAATATTCAGCGTTATGAGTCCGTCGGCGTCGCGCTTGATAAACTCGATGTCCGTCGCGAAAGAGAACGCATCGACCGACGAGTACGTTTCAGTTGTAACATAACCGTACATATCCTCTTTATCGCGCACGCCGTCTCCGTTTAAATCACTGTACACTTGTTTGACGTAACCAGTCATTTTTTCAAGCGTCCACTTGCCGTCGAAAATAATATCGTACAAATCGTTGCCGGGGAAATAATCTTCCCAAAGGTTCTTGTTAAAATACAAAATCCTCGTGCCGCGCAGCATGTCGATAAAATAATCGCCCACAAGGTAAAACAGTTTGTTCTTGCCTATGGATATTTCGCGCATATAATTTAAATTCCACCAAGGCTCACTGAAATTGAAATATTTTCCGTCCAAAACGTTGAGAAACAAACCTTCGTTCACGAGCAGGCACATCCCGTACTGCGGCGCTATTATCAAATCGTAAACGTCGTCGCCCGCCAGCACGACAGTGCGTATCACGCCGGCAATTTCCCAGAGCGCATATGTGGGGGCGTGGTACTCGAATTTAACGTTCAATCGTTCTTCCACGATCATGTTCCGTTCGATCACGGTGTCGAAAACTATATCTCCCGACTGTTCAGCCGGACCCTGTATGAATTCATTTTTTGACTCGTTGCTGCTGAAAATTCTGAATGCCGCGCCGTTATAATTCAAATCCGCAGGCAAGGAATCTTTAACGCCCAGCCTTCCGGTCTCGGCAGCTTCCGTTTCTATACTTTCCGTTCCCGTTCCTGCCGGAACCGTGGTCGTATCGTTCACGCCGTCCGGGTTTCCGGAACATGACGCGCTAATAAACGATAAAATAAGTAATATTGCTAAAATGATTCTGATTTTTTTCATTTTTAATTTAATCTCCTAAAAACAATTCAATCGTTTTTTCCATCGCCGCTAACGCGCCCTTTTCGGCGGAAGCATAAGCCGACGCGAAATTATTATTACGTGTATTCGCCATGTTCATATATATACCCGCCAGATTGCCCCATTGATATGCCGCGCCTATATCGAAAGTCTTGGACGCGAAGATTACATCGAGCATATCTTTGGATTCTTCATCGCGGGCTATTTTTGTTTTCAGTTGTACATCATAATAAGCGGGCGTAAGGGTATATAAAGATTCGCACGCCATAGCTTCAAGTATGAACGCAACTTTATCTATGTCTCCGACAGTTACCGGAATACTCATCATTTGAGCGTTCGCAAAACTGTTCGTGTGATAATACCTGTCCTGATCAGGGAATAATTTTGGCATAGGCAGTATTCCGAAATCCGCTTCCATACCGCGTAATTTAGGTACATCGTGCATTGCGCCCTCAATGAACAGGAATCTGTTTGAAACAAAACCAAAATCCCAAAATTCTACCCATACGTTACTTACTCCCGTAACCTGACTTGGATATGTAGTGATATCTTTATCTCCGAATACTTTCATCATATTTTCAACGCCTTGTATGCCTTTTTCCGTATTCATTGACAAATACGGAACATCGTTTTCGTCTTTTAACGCAACTTTAATTCCGCCGCCGATCATAGCTGTGTACGCGTTATACTGTTCCGTAACGAAACCGAACATATCCTCGACGTCTATTTTGCCGTTGCCGTTTGTATCAAAATTAATATCTTTTGCGAGTTCGGCGAAAGTATTCCAGTTCCAGTTGTCGTTGCGCACATATTGATATAAATCTCCGCGGTCATAATCTTCCGCTAATTTTTTGTTGAAGAATATACAATACAAACCGCTTTTTGAACCCAGCATATGCTCGCCGTATGTAAAGTATAATTTATGCACTATCGATAAATCCTGATTCGATTTTAAATCCCACCAGGGTTTTGTGTAATCTACATACTTCAAAGCGTTTAAATCAACCAAATATTTTTCGGTCGCCAAGGGGGATAACAAAGTCAAACCGTCATAAATAATATGATAAATATCCTCATTGGCGAGTATAAAAGTTTTTATTAAAGCTGCGGGAGTATTAAGATTGGCGCCTTCGGTCGTGAATGTAGCTTTTACTTTGAAATTATATTTTTCCGTCAATATCTGGTTGCGCATATACACAGCGTCATTGACGGGGTCGCCGTTCTGTTCCTCCGCAAACGTATCAATATTTCCAAATGGATGTAAAGAAGCGTCACGGGCAAAATAATGGATTTCAAAACCTTCCAAATCCAAATCCGGTATGTCAGGGTATAAACGCGAGGAATCCGTTTCAATTGATGATTCGTTATTCGCCGATACTGTCGTATCTCCTGTAGTATTTGAATTACCGCCGGAACATGATATTATAATTAAAGATATTAAAACAATTAATAAAATTCTAATTTTCATTTGATATCACCTTTATAAAATCATCAATCGCTTTTTCAATCGAAGTTGCTCTTGCTTCGTATGACGACATAAACGGCTTTTTATATATAACCGCGTCGCATACGATGTCGTATGAGTTGCCGAAATTGTATATTCCGTTCAGATCCATATAAACCGTTTCGAAAATTATATCTATCATGCGCTCGCTTTCTGTGTCGCGGGAGCCTTTCGCCTTAAACGAAATTTCATATACGGGTTCGCGCAAGGTTTTATAACCCGCGTATGCCATCGCTTCAACGATAAACGCCGTTCTTTCAATATCTACGTTCTGCGGAATTCCCACCGATCCGCTCGTCCACGCGTTCAGGAAACTGATGTAAGTGTCATGTTTTCGTCCCATTTGGGCATGGGCAGGATTCCGTAATCGCTCTCCATGTCGCGCAGAAAAACCTGCGGGCTTTCCATGCAGTGCATCAGGAATAAAGCCCTGTCTTCTTTGAAAGTAATGTTAATGATATTATTTTGGTCTTTGTATTTATATTCTTTCAACAAATCTGTGAGCCTGTCGATTTTATCGATATTAACTTTACTTGTCAGATTTACCGCGATGGTATCGCCCATATTTTCGGAATATTTCCCGCCGAT
>WREN01000160.1 GCA_009779295.1 Oscillospiraceae bacterium
AAAAATCAATGAAGTATTAAGCGGCGACGCACAACAGAACGCGTTGGAGTTCATTTCCTTTTTGCGGGCGAACGATATATTACTTGAGGCTAACAGTGAAGGTGAAGGATGGGCTGTCGGCGGGGTCGTCGGAAACAGTATGGGTTATATGATAGTTAATGGCGTTGCAAAAGAACTTTGGCTTTGGTTTAATGATTGTGATTTTGAAACCGGCGTACCTGTGGATGACGAATTGAAGGAATTTACTTGGGCGCATGTTTCTCCCTGCGGACATTGCCATGAAGGTTGGAAAACCTGCGGCGGCGGAAATAGAACGATTTTTGGAAGAGAATTTGAATGGCTTTGTCATTCTCCTATGATGTTTACGAATTTTGAAGCCGATAAATTGGAAAACATCAAAAAGCTGATGCTAATACTTAAACAAAAATGGGGTGTATAAAGTTATGAACGAACATGAAACCGTAGTATATCAGTTTCGTCAAGAAGCGTTTACTTTTCTCGGAATCGAAAATATTCTTTCAGAATCTTCGGATTTCGGTTATTTTTGGAATCATTTTTTCAGTGTCGGCGGATATGATAAGATTCTTCCTTATGCAGTTGATCCCAAACCCATTAACGTATGGTATACAAAAGATACGGGCGATAGAATTTACTTTCAAGGTTTAATGATTGAGAATGTAGACGAAGTGCCCGACGAATACACTTTGGCGAAATTTCCTGCGAGCGATTTTCTTGTCGTCACACATGAATGGGTTTCAACGAATGAAGAAGCACTTAGTTATGGAATCGATGCCGGCTGGAAAAATATAAAAACCGTTCAAATGCCGGACGGTTATTTCAGAAATGACGGTCCCGGCTGTCCGATAACGGTTATAGAAAAAGAAAATTGCGATACTCCCGAAGGCAGCAGATATGAATTTTGGGTGCCGATAAAGAAAGTTGAGGAATAAAAATGAACACCGAAATCCGTAAATTGACGCCGGAACTTGCTGCAGATTTCTTTGATTTCTTCGACAACCGCGCGTTTACAGATAATTCACCGGAAGGACCGTGTTATTGCACTCGTTTTCAAATGACAAAAGAAGAAGAAAAAGCGGAGTTTGACAAAACCGAAGAATACGGCGGTTTTATGTGCGTACTACGAAAAATGGCTCAAGATCAAATTGATTCGGGGACGATTCAAGGATATTTAGCGTTCGTTGACGGGGTATCAATCGGTTGGTGCAATGCTAACGATAAAGCAAATTTTCCCGTCGAATCTGGTAACGGTGCGCGTTTTCACGCTCCGGCTGAAATACGGGAAAAAGTAGTTGCATGTTTTGAAATAGCTCCGGAATATCGAGGAAAAGACGTCGCGACTGCGTTGTTGCAGCGGGTAGTAGACGACGCGAAAGCCGAAGGTTATCTTGCCGTTGAGGGATTTCCGCGTAAACGGGAAGGAAGATATGAGTGGGATTTTACCGGTCCGATCCGATTGTATGAAAAAGCCGGATTTATCAAGGTTACAGAAACAGAAAATGAAAGATTTGTAGTTATGAGAAAGGAATTGAATTGATATGATTACAAAATTCCGCGGGATGAATATTTCATCAAAAGACCCAAAGCGGCTGGCATTATTTTACCGTGATGTATTAGGTGTAAAAATGTTAGAAAACGATCCGAACTACGACGGCGTAACGTTTGGGAACAACGAAAACGAGCCGATATTTTGGATTTGGGACGAAAACAATTGGGGCAAAGCGAATGAAGGTCCGGTATGTTTCGTGTTTGACTGTGATGACCATAACAAAACATATGAGGAATTGAAGGCGAAAGGCGTTGAGCTTGACCCTCCGATAACCGCCAGCTGGGGCGGTACGGAACTTCATTTGAAAGATCCGGACGGGAATAAGATATTAATTTTATAAAATGTGAATAAAAAATTATAGTTATTTGGAGGAATAAACTATGCCATTTATCAATATCAATGTTGGAAAATCTATTAATGCTGAAACCAAAGTTAAGTTCCAGAAGGAAATCGCGGAGAATATTTCATTGCTGCCGGGTAAGAACGCCGGTAATACTATCATCTGCATCACAGACTGCTGCGTTATGTTCAAGAACGGCGAGCCGTTCGAGGGATTTTTCGCGGACATAAGGCTGTATAAAAATTCGCCGGAGGACGCGAAGAAAGCGTTTGCGGAAAAGTTCTTTGCTATTATCGAGGAGGTTCTCGAGATACCGCGCGCTAAAACACAGTTCAATTTTTCAGAAATGCCAGTTTGGGTGACTAACGGAAACTATTTGGCATAAACGGTTCCGGGTTTAAAGTGAGGTACAAATGAAATTATGAAAAACACAACATTAGGGCAAAGATTAAAGTTTGCCCGCGAACAAAAAGGATTGTTTCAGGACAAACTTGCGGAATTGATCGGGGTAACGTCGGGCAAAATAATCAGCAACTGGGAGACCGGGTTAGCTAAACCCGACGCGGATAAAATAGTCAAATTGTGCAGCATACTTGGAATATCGGCTGCGTATATGCTTGATTATTACGACAATGAAAAGTCCACGGTAAACGACAGGGAATTCGATATTGTCAGAAAGTACCGCGCGCTTGACGAACATGGCAAGAACATGTTTGAGTTCGTGGTGTCGAGTGAATATGAGCGGGTTATAGGCGGGAATGTTAAATTGCCGCAGAAAGACGAGAAAATATTAAACAAGAAAACGCGCCGCATAACATATTACGACAGTGCGGCTTCGGCGGGTACCGGGCAGTATATCGACGACGTAAAGAAGAATCAAATTAAGATTCCGTTCAATCATGTCACCGAGAACGCGGATTACGTGATTCCTATAAGCGGGAATAGTATGGAACCGATGTTCAGCGACCACGACCGCGTTTGCGTTAAATACCAAACGACGGTTAATATCGGCGAAATCGGCGTGTTCATTCTCAACGGCGAAGCGTATGTCAAAGAGTTCGGCGGTAACCGGCTCATCTCCCTCAACGCGAAATATCCGGATATAAAATTCTCGGAGTACGATAATATCGTTTGCAGAGGGAAGGTTTTAGGTAAAGTATAAATATAATTTAGTTTAGGAAATTTATATTTGTGGAGGAAAATAAAATGGCGGGACAAAAAAACAACACGAAAATCGAAAATGAATTGAATGAAAAATTAAGTGGCGATGCGCTAAAAAATGCGTTAGATTTCATTACTTTTATGAAAGAGAATGAAATACAGCCTGACTTTGCCGATAATTGGTTCAAACATCAAAGCGAAAACATATGCCTTATTATCACGGGAGTTTGCGAGTCCCACAATATGAATAACAATGGTGATAACTGGTCTATTTATTGGGCTAACTGCGAAGCCTATTGGAATGAAAACGATGTGCCGGATAAAGAATTGGAGAATTTCGTTTTTGGCTGGGAAAATCCTTGCGGCAAATGTCCGTGCGAACACAGTCCAGGATTTCGTAAAGTAATTTTTGGGAAAGTATATGAAAACTCTTGCTATTCAACTTTTTGCTTTGACAATCCAGATAGCAAAGCTTTAGGATATATTAAAACACTCGTTAAAATGAGAAAACAGAATATTATAGATGAACAACGTTCAAAATAAGCATTTTCTAAAGGATTACAATGTTAAAAATCAAATTTAATTATTTGAAACTTTGCATTGCTGAATTGAAAAAATAAAAGGAGATTTTTAAAATGTCAAATCATCCGGTTGAAAAACTAATAAAAATAATAACCTACAAAGGTGTAGAGTTTGAAGTCGTGGAACGCCCCGACGTTATTTGGGTCGGGTGCGTCGATTATGCGGCGAATAATTCCGACGAATCAGACATCGACGGTACGTTGAAGCGGTTTCAGAATCTTGTCAACACCATTCCCGACGCGATAAAAGCACGGATGAATCCCGATTACAGCGCGGCTTTGTCGATCAACTACAGTACCAGCGAAAAGCCGTGCGGGATCATGTTTGCGAACGAAACGTATCCGGCTGAACAGGATGAGCGGTTTGATATTTTAATTCAGCCGGGCGGATTGTGGTTGAAGGTAAGCAATAACGAAGCGGCGGCGACGGCGTTTTTTGGCTACGATAAAGCAGAACCGTTCAATCCGTGGAAATATGGTCCTTACATGTATTTCGCGGGAGATCAAGCTCCATTGCAATGCGCCGCAAAAGAGAACGGCTATGTCCAGAATCCTGATGTCCATATACAGGTAGAGTACCATTGTCACGCCGAATACGGCACTCCACCGCATACGAATTACGCGTACATACCGGTTAAACAAGTTTAACCGTAAATCGTAACCCAAATAAAAATTTAAATATAGAGGTGTTAATTAAAATGGCAGAACCAAAAAAAGTAAGAGTTTGCAAAAAATGTTCCGGATTCGATGTTGAAGAATTGAAAGGCAAAGTCAAAACCAAAGATTATTCAACAGGCTGCATAGGGCAGTGCATCAGCAAAAGACCAGACCTCGCAGGCAAAGTTTATGGTTTCCTCAACGGCGAACTGACAGTTTGCGATACCAAAGAGGAATTTTTCGAGAAGATCGCGGCGATAGTTTAAAATTTTCGAAAAAATGCGGGGACACGATATATCGTGTCCCTACGTCATTTCGTTTGTGCGGTTCAGCATGGTAATGAATCTTTCTTCACTCCGTATAATCTCAAAATCCGCGTTGTTTAATTTATTTAACAATCTTTCTTTATTATCGTCAGTTATGCAATAAACAGGGGTTTTTACGTCGCGCAAGAAAGGAGTATCAACGCGCATACCTTTATGTAATCGGCTTCGGACGTTAATATCATAATCAACCAATTTTTCGAGCCAATCCAACGCTTTGCCTTTATCGTCCATTTCCAAATATGTCTGCGCGATTAAAACGTACACATCACCCGAATCCGTATTTTGTACCGGCGGCATCAGCTTTTCTTCTCCGTAAACAATTTCCATAAATGAGAAAACAGAAAAAAATATTTTTAACGCGTCGGCATATTTTCCCATATTTTTGTATGCTTTGCCTAATAATATTATACCGTCGAACAGCGAAGTCAAGCGATAACTAAAATCATTTTGTAAATAATCTGCTTCAAGGGGATAATTCTTTTCCTCATGCGCAATAAATGCCGACATGTTATTTATCGTAAAATCGGATCGCACCGGAAAATTATTCGCGTGTTCCCATGCTTTCTCGATGTTTCCGTATGCCGAATGAAGCAATACCATAATATAACGCGCGCTTAAAACATCCGGCGCACTCTTGCCGTATGAGATTATAACATTCGCCTGACGGATACATTCCTGATAAATTTCTTTTCTTTGGATTTCATCAGCGTAGTTGTTTTCAGGATAAGCGAGCGCACAGCCTCTCCAAATGCTGTTCATCAAGAGCCACGGGTGATTAGGATATTTGCGTAATCCGTTCTGTAATGCGTCATACGTTTTTTTACCATCATCACCTTTGAAGCTGTAAGCCTCGTCAAGAATTTTTCTAACTTCCTCGTCGTCGTTCGTTCCATAGATACCGAACAGCACATCCGCGCTGACCCCGAACACGCTCGCAAGCGGCACTACCTGCGAAATATCCGGCAAGCCCGTTTCGTTTTCCCATTTCGAAACCGCTTTCGAGGTGACGTTGAGTTGGTCGGCGAGTTCTTCCTGCGTGAGATTACGTTCCTTGCGCAGTTTTTTAATTGTTTGCCCTATTGAATAAGACATGCTATAACCTCCATCATTAATTAATAATTAGATTATAGCATAAATTTTTTGTATTGTGAACCCACTTGAAAGTTATACGATTCCTACGGAACGTAGAGTTTATTGAT
>WREN01000161.1 GCA_009779295.1 Oscillospiraceae bacterium
CAACAAAATTCTCGATAAAGTTTCAACGAAGTACGGAATCACAGAAGATGATCTCAAAGGTAAAAAACGCAACAAGGAAATCGTCAACCCGAGGCATATCGCCGTTTTCATCACGCGCAAGCTCACTGATTTGTCATTACCCGCGATCGCGAAGATTTTCGACCGCGACCACACGACGGTGATGGCTTCATTGAAGAATATAGAGGATGAATTAAAGGTGAATTCCCTGTTGGAAATCGAAATTAATGAGTTGATTAAGGAAATAAAAGAGTAACAGGCTTTTACACACTGTGGAAAACTTCCTGTGAAGAAAAAATTGAGTACAGAAACTTGTCAAAAACATTCAACAAATATTTTACACGGCTTCAACATCATCGCAAACCTGTGAACGCTTGTCATATTTAGCTAAAACAGACTTTACCACACAATCCTCAAACACTACTACTACTGCTACTATTATATATTATATTTATTTATATTTATACAGAAAAAACGAATGGAACATTATTTTAAAGAGAACGAAAAAATAAAACATGAAATAAAAACTATTGAGTATTACTTTATCCACAGGCTTTATAAATTTACGACTGACGCCGGCATATTTTCGCATGAGCATATAGATCCGGCTACGGACATACTTTTGAGGAGTTTGCCTCCTTTGAAGGGTTCGGTACTCGACATGGGCTGCGGCTACGGTTGTATAGGTATTGTTCTTGCCGGAACATATAATTTGACATTAACCCAGGCTGACATCAATCCGGCAGCGGTAAATCTGACAAAACAGAATTGTAAAGCAAACAATGTTGAATCAAATGTCATACTTTCAGACGGTTTTGAAAAAATAACTGCACAAAAAAACAATTTTGATACTATTGTTATCAATCCGCCGATTCACGCGGGTAAAAATGTGACATACTCTATGTATGAAGGTTCGTTCGAGCATTTGAACGACGGCGGTTGCTTATATGTTGTAACGTTAAAAAAACACGGTGCGGAAAGCACAGAGAAGAAATTATTAGATATTTTCGGGAATTGTGAAACTATATACAGAAAAAAGGGATATTTTGTTTTCAAATGTAAAAAGGAGTAGAAAAAAATGAAATTTATATTCGACAAAGACGAATTGAACAGAGCCGTTACTCCGGCAATGGGTTCGGTTTCAACAAAGGCGACATTGCCCGCAATAGAGGGGATTTTGTTCTCTTCTACCAGCGATAACGAGTGTGAAATCACAACATATGACCTCGAAAAGGGTTATAAGACAAAACTTCCGTGCCGAGTTGAAAGAGAGGGCAGCTTCATAATCAATGCGAGCAAAATCAATCAAATCATCAAAGCTATGCCGTCAGGGGATATTACCGTCGAAATCAGCGATAAACTGCAATGCCGGATTTACAGCGGCAAAAGTGAATTCGAATTGCACATTCTCGAAAGCAAAGAATTTCCGGCGATACCCGAATTGGCGGGCGAAAAGGGATTAACCATCGTTCAAAAGACGCTGGCGTCAATGATGAACGAAGCGCAGTTCGCGATCGCTATCAACGATCCGCGGGTCGCGCTCAACGGACTTTACTTTAAGATTCAAGGAACATCTATAACTATAGTTTCCTGCGACGGCAACCGTCTCGCGCTTCGCGAGAAAGTGTGCGACGTCGGCAACCTCAACAAAGACGGCAGCGATCTTGCCCTCTCGTTTATTCTGCCCGGCAAAACTATTTCCGAGCTTATGCGGCTCATCGATACCAAGGACGACGAGAAAACCGTCCGCATTTTAGTCGGGCGCAAACATGTTATCTTCGCGTTTGAGGATTTCTATCTGTTCTCTCGCATCATAGAGGGAGAATACATCGATTACGACCGTTTCATTCCGAAAAATAACCGCACTTTCGTAAATATAAACCGCGACTCGTTCGTACAAAGCCTTGACCGCGCGTCGATTGTCACCGAAGATCGCACTATGGGGCAGGCGAAACCGCCCGTTAAGCTAACGTTTGAGGAATCAATTTTGAAAATCACGACAACACCTTCGGTTTCCGGGCGCGTTTATGACGAAGTCGCGATGTCAATGACCGGCGACGGAATTGAAATCGGATTCAACTGCCGTTATTTACTCGACGCATTGCGTTCTACTACAGTTGATACGTTGAAGCTGTCGATGTCTTCGCCGCTGATGAGCATGATTATCGAAGCGGCGGAACCGCAGGAGGATGACAGGTTCCTGTTTTTAGTGCTGCCTTGTAAGATGAAGGAGTAATATGATTTGCAAACGAATCGAGTGCAGGAATTTCCGTAATATTGAAGACGCCGTGATCGAACCCGCAGAGGGCGTGACCGTTCTTTGCGGCAGCAACGGCGAGGGTAAAACCAACGCACTCGAAGCGGTTTATCTTTTCGCGCAGGGACGGAGTTTCCGAACCGCGCACGACCGTGAATTCGTAAAGTTCGGTGCGGAATCCGCGGAGATAAAACTCAATTTCGCTGACAAAAACCGCGAACACGATATGCTGATCCGCTATCTGCCGAACGGCACGCGGATGTGCAAGCGCAACGGCGTTTTGATCCGGCGCATGTCGGAGTTTATCGGCTGCTTCCGCGCGGTATTGTTCTGCCCGGCGCATTTATCTATTATCAAAGACGGACCGTCTGTGCGGCGCGGATTTCTTGACATCGCCATTTCGCAGCTCAAACCGTTCTATATGCTGTCGCTCCAGCGATACAACAATATACTAACTCAACGGAATTCGCTTATCAAAAATTATTACAGCGCGCCCGAAACGTTCCATCGGACGGTCGCAATATGGTCGGAGCAATTGGCGGCTGAAGCGGAGGTTATATCCGCCGAGCGCGCAAAATATGTGGTACGGCTTGATAATTTTACCGAGAGGATTATTCACGATATGACCGGCGGGCGCGAAACCGTTCGCCTGACTTATAATAAACCGCGAACGAAAGACGAATATGTGCGTTTGCTTGCGGAAAATCCCGAACGCGAAATCCGCGCCGGTTCAACGCTTCACGGCACACACAAGGATGATATCGAAATTACGATCAACGACCGCGACGCAAGAAGTTACGCGTCGCAAGGGCAGCAGCGGAGTATCGCGCTCGCAATGAAACTCGCGGAAGGCGAAATTTCACGCGAAGTTTCGGGCGAATATCCGGTTTTCCTGCTCGACGATATCTTCAGCGAGTTGGACGCCGGACGACGAGCGTTCATGACGAACGGGTTACAGGGCAGGCAGGTTATTATGACTTCGTGCGATGAAAACACGGAGGGAAATATGATTAAGGTGGAGAATGGGAAATATTATGCAGAATCCCCCCTGTCACCTGCGGGTGACATCCCCCCTTTAACAAGGGAGGGAAAGAACGAATTAACTATATGAATAAAAAACATAATCCCGAACTTACACCAAGAGCAAAAGAACTCCGAAAATCAATGACTATACATGAACACAAACTTTGGCATTTTTTCTTAAAATATTATCCGATACGATTTTTACGGCAAAAGGTTATTGATCAGTTTATTGCGGATTTTTATTGCGCCTCCGCGAAATTGATAATTGAATTGGATGGAGGTCAGCATTTAGATGAAAAAGCGATTACACATGATAAAATGCGAACTGAAGTGTTGGAAAAATACGGATTAAGTGTACTTCGTTTTTCCAATGATGAAATAGAATCAAATTTTAAATTAGTATGCAACAAAATTAGTGAAGAAGTCTCAAACAGACTATAACTATAATTAAGATAAATAGGTTCTTTCCCTCCCTTGTTAAAGGGGGGATGTCACCCGCAGGTGACAGGGGGGATTAGATGTACCTGCACATAGGCAACAACAGACTTGTAAAAAACAGCGAAATATTGGGGATATTCGATTTAGACTCCGCGACCGTTTCGGCGGTAACGCGGAAGTATCTCGGCAGAGCCGACAAAGAGGGGCGGGTTGTGAACATCGGCGGCGAGATACCGAAATCTTTTGTGCTGACTGAAACAAAAATTTACATGACTTATATATCTGGGGGAACATTATTGAAACGCTCAGAAAGGATAGAATTAATCTAATGCAAGAAAACAACGTTGTTACCAACGCCAACCAAAACTACGACGAATCCCAAATACAAGTGCTGGAGGGGCTTGAGGCAGTACGCAAACGCCCCGGCATGTACATCGGTTCAACCTCGGCAAGAGGGCTGCACCATCTCATTTATGAAATCGTAGACAACTCAATCGACGAAGCTCTCGCAGGAGCCTGCTCGCTTATAATCGTGCGGCTTCACGCCGACAACAGCATCTCCGTAACTGACAACGGCCGCGGGATTCCGGCGGCTATCAATGTGAAAACGGGGATTCCCACTCCTGAAGTGGTGTTCACCGTGCTTCATGCCGGCGGTAAATTCGGTGGAAGCGGCTATAAAATCTCCGGCGGTTTGCACGGCGTAGGCGCTTCTGTCGTCAACGCCCTTTCGGAATGGTTCGAGTACGAGAACTGTTTCGAGGGCAAACTCTACACGCAGCGTTTTGAGCGCGGTAAAGTCGTGCGTCCGTTCGAGTGTATGGGTGAAACCGAAAATCACGGTTTGCGTGTCCATTTCATGCCCGATTTGCAAATCTTCGAGGAATTGGTTTTCGATGCGGGCATCGTCGTCAACCGTATGCGCGAACAGGCGTTTCTGAACGCGGGCGTAGCCATTACCGTAATCGACGAGCGCGGGGAAGATATTATCGAGACTCACCTTCACTACGAAGGCGGTGTACGCAGTTTTGTCGAATACCTCAACGCGATCAAACACGTCGAAGTTATCCACAAGGATGTTATTTATATACGCGGAGAGAAGGGCGACGAAACGCTCATGACCGCCGAAATCGGAATCCAGTACAACGACAGCTACAACGAATCACTCAGCACTTACGCCAACAACGTCGTTACCCCCGGCGGCGGAACGCACGAAACGGGATTCAAAACCGCGTTAAACAAGGTTATAAACGATTTTGCGCGTAAATTGGGCTATCTCAAGCCCGATGACAAGAATCTCACCGGAGAAGACGTCAGAGAGGGCATATGCGCCGTTGTGAGCGTCAAACTAAGCGAGCCGCAGTTTGAGGGGCAAACCAAAGACAAGCTCGGTAACAGCAACGTAAGAACGTTTGTAGACGGTCTTGTCACCGAAAAGCTGTCGAACTATTTTGAGGAGAACCCCACTGTCACTCGTTTGATCCTCGACAGGGCCATCAACGCGATGCGCGCGCGTGAAGCGGCGCGCAAAGCGCGTGAACTCGTACGCGACCGTAAAGGTTTGCTTGAGGGCTCAGCCCTCCCCGGCAAGCTGTGGGATTGCAGCGACAAACGCGTCGCCGTTACCGAACTCTTTCTTGTAGAGGGTAATTCAGCGGGAGGCAGCGCAAAAGGCGCGCGCGACAGCAAATTCCAGGCTATCCTCCCTCTAAGGGGAAAAGTTTTGAACGTTGAGAGGAGCCGCCTTGACAAAATCTATTCTAATCAGCAGTTAATACCAATTATTCAAGCGTTAGGTTGCGGAATCGGCGAGGATTTCAATATAGAAAAACTCAGATACGGAAAGATAATCATCATGTCCGACGCGGATGTTGACGGCTTGCATATACGCTATTTGTTATTGACTTTTTTCTTCCGCCATATGAAAAAACTCATCGAGAACGGGCATATCTATCTTGCGCAGCCTCCGCTGTACAGGATCTCAAAAGGCAAGCAGGAGAGGTACGCGTTCTCTGACGCGGAGCGCGACGTTTATATCGCGGAACTCGGAAGCGGCGCTGAAGCTGAA
>WREN01000162.1 GCA_009779295.1 Oscillospiraceae bacterium
GGGTTCGCTGCCTGAGAAAAGGTCCGCTGTGCAATTGATTGCGAGTTCAAGCGTGATATCCACTTTGTTGAGATAACTTTGCGCGCCGATTTTTTTAATCGCGCCCTCTAACTGGCGGACATTGCTGTGCAGGTTTTCAGCGAGAAAATTCAAAACATCGTTCGGAAAAACCAATCCGAGATGCTGCGCCTTGTTTTGCATGATGGCGATCCGCAGTTCGTAATCCGGTGGCTGAATGTCGGGGGTAAGACCCATTTCGAATCGGGTTTTTAACCTGTCTTCAAGCGTTTTAATATCTTTCGGCGGACGGTCGGAAGTCAGGATAATTTGTTTGTCTTCTTCATAGAGGGCGTTGAACGTGTGAAAAAATTCCTCTTGAGTTGAATCTTTTCCGGCGATAAACTGAATATCATCAATCAGAAGCACATCGGCTTTGCGGTATTTATTTTTGAATTGCGCGGTCGCGGTTGAACCTAACCGGATACTTTCGATTATCTGATTTGTAAATTCTTCGCCCTTAACTAAAATTATATTTGTTTTTGGATTCCTTTCCATGATTTTATTGGAAATGGCGTAAAGCAGGTGAGTTTTCCCTAAACCGCTCGCGCCGTAAATAAACAGCGGATTATATTCGTAACCCGGATTATTCGCGACCGCCATACTTGCGGCGTGCGCGAATTTATTGGAACTTCCGACGATAAAATTTTCGAAAGTATATTCGAAACTCTTTTGCTGACGCGGAAGTAACGATGACGATTCCGAAACTTCTTCCGGTTCGCCGTCCTTTTCGATAAGTTCGAGATCGTCTTTTATTAATTGTTCGCTTTCGGTTTCACTCAATTCCATTTCTTTCGAAATAATTCGAACATTTATGTCAAAACCGAGAATTTTCGAAAGATTATTTTTTAGTTTTTCCATATGCCGCTTTTCGATCACATCTCTTTTGAAATTGTTTTCGCACAGCAAAACGGCTCCGTTTTCATTCAGTTCCACGATTTTAATATTTTTGAACCATAGCTGCATAGCGGTTTCGGATAATTCTTTTCTCATATGCGAGAGGGTCAATTCCCATATATCGTCCAATGATTGCATCCGGCAGATTCCTTTCGTAATTGAATTTCTACAATTAATTTATTATATCACAAAAGCGTCAAATTTACAAGCGTTTATTTGCTAATAAATGAAAATTATTTATTAAAAGACTTGACAAAGCAATCGGTAAGCGTTTATAATAGAAAAGAAGGTTATAAATTTTATAATTAAAATTCCAAAATATCGAAAGTGAGGTGGAAATATGCTCCGGACATATCAGCCGAAGAAACGTCAGCGTTCGAAAGAGCATGGTTTCAGAAAAAGAATGAGTACCTCAAACGGCCGCAAAGTTCTAAAAAGAAGACGCGCCAAAGGTAGAAAAAGACTGACTCATTAGAAGAGGGAAATAGAAATGCGAAACACGTTTCTATTTCTTTTATTTATCAAGATAAGGATGGTTATGTGAAATATACAGCTATCGGGGAGAATCATCTTTTTTTGAAAGTATATTCGAGAGGGAAAAAATTTATAGGTCATTACGTTGCGGTTTACGTGCTGATCGATTACAAAGCCGATAAATTCATGAAAACGAATCCCAAAAAGAAGCGGATCAACCGTATCGGCATAACGGCTACCAAAAAGTTAGGCGGTGCAGTAGTCAGGAACCGCGTCAAACGGATCGTCAGAGAAGCGTACCGGCTGTACGACAAGTCGCACAAGTTGAAAACGGGGTTTCTGATTGTATTGAAGGTCCACGATTCAGCCGTTACCGCCAAAACCGGCGACGTTTACGGCGAACTGGATACGGCGATGAAGAAGTTGGGGATGGTTTTGTAGAATCCCCCAGTCAGTTACGCTGACAGCCCCCTTGCTAAAGGGGGCCAAGATAGGAGGTAGAAAAATTGAATAGATATACTGATAGAAAACATAGCCCTGTACTCACAAATCGGGCAAAAGAACTTCGTAACACCATGACGGATCAAGAAAGAAAATTATGGTATTGTTTTTTAAAAGATTATCCTATGCGATTTCTGCGTCAAAAAGTTATAGATCAATTTATTGTTGATTTTTATTGCTCGTCTGCGAAATTGGTTATAGAATTGGATGGCAGACAACATGAAGATGCTGCGGGATATGATGATGAACGTACTAAAATATTAAAAAGATACGGCACAAACGTAATTCGTTTTACTAACGACGAAATAGATTATAATTTTAAATCGGTTTGTGATAGAATCACTTCTATCTTGTCCCCCTTGCTAAAGGGGGATGTCACAGCCCCAACATAGTTGGGGTTTGACAGGGGGATTCCTATACCATGAAACACATCTTCATCTTCCTGATCCGTTTATATCAAAAATACATCTCGCCGTTAAAACGCGTGCCGAGCTGCCGGTTCTACCCAACATGTTCGCAGTATGCGGCGGAAGCGCTCGAAGAATGGGGTGTTGTCATCGGACTTGCTCTGGCGGTTTGGCGGTTTTTGCGCTGCAATCCGTTCTGCCGCGGCGGATTTGATTATGTACCAAAAAGGAAACATAAAAATGGAAAATTTTAAAAAATTGATTGAGGAAACCGGAGAAACCTACGCCTTCAACGCCGAGACATCCGTGCAGGGATTTGTTCTGTTGTTTGAAGTAATAAAAGAAATGGGTTTGAACCCTCTTATAACGAGCGAACTCCGAGAGGGATTGTTCCGTTTATTCAACATAGAATTAATAAAAGTTCCGGATTTGGATAATAGTAGGTTTATCTTCACGCCAAATCACGTGAGTGATTTCGACGCGATCGTTTTGGGTTTAGCGCTTCCAAAAACCAGAATCGTCGCGAAAACCGATTGGACAAACAACGAAAAGCTGCGGAAATTCCTCGACCTCCATTACGACCTGTACGGCTTGGACCGCTCGTCACTGCAAAGCCTGCACATCTTGCTTGCGGACGCGGTAAAATATTTTGAGGATAAAACTAAAACCAACAAACACTTCCTCGTGTTCAGTCAGGGAACGATTTCTGACTTTAATAACAACTCTGTGGAAAGAATCTCAACCATCGCGCATAAAGTTGCGGTTAACGCGGACGTGCCTGTCGTCAATATCTTCATCGAGCAGGTATCGCTCACTTACCCGACTCGGATCGTATTCGACGAACCTATTAAACTTTCGCGCAAAGACGATTTCCGTTCGATTTGGCTCGAACGCGAATTGGTTTTACAAAACTCAATCGATTCAGCTCGGCGTCCGAAACTGACGCATAAACATTCGAATAACAATAAACCGGGAGATTTATTCTTTTAGTTTAGAAAGGATTGAAAAATAAACATTGGGTGCTATTTTTGATATTATCACCGTACCGCTCGGGTATATAATTAAATTCTGTTATATGATTCTGCCGAACTACGCAGTTGCGCTGCTGCTTTTCGCGATTATAATCAAGGCGATACTTTTCCCTCTCGGCATCAAGCAGCAGAAAAATATGGTGAAGCAGGCGAAGCTCAAACCTAAAGACGCGGCTATCCGCAAACGTTACGCCGGCCGCACCGATAAAGCGACGCAGCAGAAAATGAACGAAGAGATCATGAAGTTGCAGCAGTCGGAGAACGTCAGCCCGTTCAGCGGATGTATGCCTCTATTAATTGAAATGCCGATTTTGTTCGCGTTGTACAACGTCGTTACGAGTCCGCTGAGATATATCTGCAATTTCACCGCTGAGACGATAACGGCTATCGGCGAGAAAAGCAAAGAACTCGGCGAAATTATACCGAAAATAGCGGATATGATTTCGAGTTCAGGCAGCAGAGGGTTGACGCAAATCCAAATGGTAGAAATAATACGCGATAATTTCGCGGAATTTGTGCCGGTCATAAACAATCCGGAATTCACGGTCAAACAGCTTCCGGTTTTTACCGTTTTCGGAAGCGCGTTTAACCTCGCGGAAAGCCCGACTTTTACTTTCAGCCCGTTCAACTGGTTGCTGATAATTCCGGTGCTGACATTTTTCGCATCGTTTTTCAGTATGCGGCTGACGCGTAAATTTTCGTATGTCCCCGAACAGTCAGGCGACGCGGGCAAATCGATGAAGATAATGGATTTTACAATGCCGCTTATGAGCGTATGGTTTACGTTTATGTTTCCGGCTGTAATGGGCGTTTACTGGATTTATCAGAATATACTTACGTTTGTGCGGCAGGTAATACTGGCGAAACTGTATCCGTTCCCGGTTTTTACGGAAGAAGATTATAAGCAGGCTGAAAAAGAAATGAACGGCAAATTGTCCAAAAATGAAAGAAAACAACTCAACAGCGCAAAAAAAGTGCGATCGTTACACCGCATCGACGATGAACCGGATCCGGAACCGGAAGAAAAAGATGATGAGGAACCGCCTAAAGAGGGATTAATCAAGAGGGCGGAATTGAAAGACGAAGACGATAAAAAATAACGAATCCCCCCTGTCACTTCGTGACATCCCCCCTTTAAGCAAGGGGGGCGAGATACAGATTTCTTGTCCCCCTTGCTAAAGGGGGATACGGCGAAGCCGAGGGGGATTCAAAAAGGAGAGAGATATTAAATGAAACAAGAAATCATAGCCGCAGGCAAAACGGTTGAGGCGGCAATATCAAACGGCGCCGCGACGCTCGGCGTCGATACCGAGCGTATAACTTACGAGATTATTGAGCAGCCGAAAAAGGGCTTTTTAGGATTCGGCGAAACGCCCGCCAAAGTTAAGATTATTTATTTGCCCGCTCCGGAAGATATGGCGCTGGGATTTGTCCGCAAGCTGCTTGAGAATATGCAAATCGAAGCGACTGCCGATATCGGCGTTGATAAAGATTTAGGCAGCGCCAACAGAATAATACGCATAACGGGCGATCCGGCGAGCGTTTTAATCGGTCATCACGGCGACACGTTAGAGTCACTGCAAATACTCGTGAATCTGATTGCTAACCGCAAAGACGATGAAAATTATACGAAGATAACCGTTGATATAGGCAGTTACCGCGCGAAACGCGAGCAGACTTTGCGGCGGCTTGCGAGAGGTATGGCGTCTAAAGTGCTGAAATACCGCAAGAGCATTACGCTTGAACCGATGAATCCGTATGAACGCCGCATAATCCATTCTGAAATACAAGATATCAAAGGTGTGACGACAACGTCAATCGGCGCGGACAATAACCGCCGTGTCGTTATCTTTTTGGATGAAAAAAATAAAAGAAAACCGCCGCAACCCAAAGAAGGTACGGCAGCAAAAGAGTAATCAATAAAAAACGTAGGGGCGAACTAATCCGCATAAATGCGATGTTCGCCCATTTGTTTATATTGTTATTGTCAATACAATTTTTTAAATTTCTGCATCTGCAAAGAATCCACATTTGAAAACTTTATTGTGGAAAAGTCAAATAAATTCGCATATGCCGCGTGAATTGAAACGCTGGATTCATAAACATGATCATAGGCATCATAAATTTGTTGGTCTTGATTTTATCAAAAAACAACAGAAAAAAATAACCGCCCCTGTGCCAACACGTGCGGTTATTGTTTTTCTACATAACCATTGAACGCTGAGGCTAACCGCAATAGCGACTACGCCCTTGTTAATTTTATTGTATCATAAAAATCAAAAATTGTCAATATAAATATTCTAAGGATAGTATGGAGGATCGGATAAAATACATGACATGAAAAGAATAAAAATAATATTGGTTTTAGTATTGGCGTTACTTTTATATAGTTGCTATACTACTAATTTTATTCAAATCA
>WREN01000163.1 GCA_009779295.1 Oscillospiraceae bacterium
ATCATCCTTTCAAAAATTTGTTCAATATCGTCGCAAACGGTTTTACAATTATTTTCGCCGTTTATTATAATTATATTTTCTTCCGGCAATTTTTCGATTGTCTTCAAATAATTCTCCGCGGTTGATTTCAGCCGTTCGTATTTTTCGAATAATTCCGTATTACCTCTGGTTTTGATACGTTCAAACGCGGTTTCAGGCGTGACGTCGATATAAATGTGGCAATCGGGTTTGCAAATTTGCGCGCTCACGGAATTGACAGCAATCAGCCAGTCCAAATCAACATCAACGCTTTGGTAAGCGTAATTCGAAAGATAATACCGGTCACATAATATCACATTTTTTGGATTGGCGTTTAAAAATTCTAACATACCATTTTGTTTTAAAATATGGTCAAGCCGGTCGGCAGCGAATAAAGCCGCGAGATAGTGACTATCCGCTCCGGTCAATTTACCGGCGAGGTATTGACGGATCAGCTTACCCGCTTCTCCGTCGGAAGGTTCTCGCGTAACCATGCAATTACAGCCCGCCGATTCCCACCATTCTTTGGCGTTTTGAAGCTGGGTAGTTTTGCCGCTGCCGTCGATTCCCTCGAATACGATGAATTTACCTCTTCTAATTGCCATATATCCGCACCTCTCAATTTCGGTAATATTGTACCATTTTTAAGCACGAATGTCAACAGGATTTTAAGTACACGGTATTGACAAATGTAAAAATTTGTGATATAATAAAAATGTAATAAACTGCATTATGCAAGAGCGTGTCCCTTAAAGGGTTTCCTCAGGTAGAACAGTTCTTTAAAAAAATAACCGTCAACTGTGGGAAGTTGGGGCGGTTATTTTTTTCTGGTATCGATTATCAGTATTATTAAATTTATAATACCTATGATCAACGTGCAGAACAAAAATAGTTCCGTATATGTTACCATATTATCTCCTCCCATATTATGCAGATTCGAAAAATGCGAGTGTAAACCCCACATGCTTTCGTTCTACCCGGAGGAAACCCCTAACACGCTCTTGCATATTTATATCTTAACACTTTTTCACATATTTGTCAACAGAATCGTTCTTGAAATATTAATAAACCTCCTGTATAATATTATTATCGGGAGGTTTTTGTTATGATAAGAAAATTTATATATATATTATTTTTTACAATATTCATAAGTGTATTGTTCTGCGTCAATGTTTCCGCGGCGGCGCAGCCTGTCGTTATTTCCAGTATCAACGCAGCTGCCGCAACGAATCAAATCGATTTACCCGTTGACAGGCTTGAAAACGCAATGCCTGCCGGCTGGACGGCACAGGAGAACACACAGTTTGCAGGCGTTACCCAATCTCTTTTAATATTCCCTTTCACCCCGTTCGAGGGATCAAACTGTTTGGCGGTTCAGAGTACGGATGTATCGGTTGACAGTCCGCGTTCCGTTACGCGCGATTTTGAAATTTCGCTCAATTTAAACGATTATAATATATTTTTTTTCGCGGTGAATTTGCCGGAACTCGCACCCGAATATAACGTTACGCTAAATCTTTACGGAGAAAATTCATCATATTCCGCCGCCGCGTCAAACCTTAAAAGCGGAATGTGGAACGGCGTGTTCTTTGATATTTCCGAATTCAACGAAAAAGACGCTGTAAATTCATTGACTATTTCGGTAAGATACCTGACATATGAGGTCTTTACTTCGGATTTTATCTATTATATAGACATGCTCGGCGCTTACAGAGACCCCTGCATCACTCACACGCTAAAATATCTGTCTTCAAATTATTACACTTCCAACGGCTTGCTTACAACCGGCGAAGATTCAATGTTTATCGAAATAACCGGCGAAAACACTTATATTGAGACGTATTCCTTTAACTCCGCCGCACTCGCCGGCGCGACGGCAATAAAATTAAAATTCAGGAGCATTTCCGATTGTACGGCGGTAACTCTTTCTTATGCAACGGCATTAAGCCCCTGGTTTTCGTCCGAACGGAATTATATCCTGCCCGTCGAAAACGACGGCGACGTCCAGACATGTTACTTTCCGATCAATTCGTCGGCTGAGCAAATACGCTTTGTTTTCAACGACGCGTCAAATGGATATATCGAAATATATTCCATTGTGCCTGTGGCAATGACTGTACCTGTATCTGCCGGCGGGACGATTGACGAGTGCGTTATTTCTTCAAATAAAAAAGAAATAAATATTTCCGGAACGCTGACTGAGGACGTTTACGAAGATTCCAGAGGCTTGAGACTTGAGTTATATATTTTCGGTATGCATGAGAATATAAATATTGAAAACAGGCAGCCGGCGGCGCAGATAAGGGTTGACAGGTCGTTTACATTTAAAATTCCCGTGACAAACGACCGCGGAGACAGTTATATATGTTCAAAATTCGTGGTAGCCGTGTCAAGCGAGCCGAAATTTATAATCGATTCGCCAAAATGTATCGCTAACCCCGAAATTTTGGCCGCAAGCCGGCGGCAACATACGAAAAGCGGCATCAAAAAAGGAATGACCGTCGGTCAATATTTCACCGAAGCGCAATTAAACGGCATTAAACACACTTCCGTCAACATTAATTTGAGCCGCTATCTCACCCTAACGGATTCAATATATTCATATCAGTTTGAGGGGTACACATATAATTTTTCGGAAGATCAGATAAACCGCCTTGACTCAACGCTTTTGAACTATTATAACGCCGGTATAAACGTCACGGCCGTGTTATCGGTGCAGCTATCGCAGGACGAGACGATAAACAGGCTCCTGATCCATCCTGACGCCGATCGGACAAGGAACGCTTCCGGTTATGCTTTCAACACAGAAACGACCGACGGTATACGATGTTTGCGCGCTTTTTGTGAATTTTTAACTAAACGCTATTCGGCGGATTCCGATACGCACGGCAGGATTTCCAATTACGCAGTCGGCTCAAAAATCGACAATATGTACCAAAATTACAATATGGGACTCAAAACGCTGGGCAGTTTCGTTTCGTCTTATGCGTCCGCCGTGAGAATTGTATACAACACGATCCGGTCGGTTTCCACCGCGCCGAATATTTACATATCGCTCAGTTCAAACTGGGACAGGAACATTTCCGCCGACAGTTTGTTGCGTTACGACGGCAGGAGCGTGCTTGACGCGTTCGCGGCAATTCTAAAAAATCAAGGAGATATAAACTGGAATTTGGTACTTGACCCGTATCCGTCATACGCGGGCGAAATTTATTTGCCGTGGAACGATAACAATGTAAACGCGGAAAATTCGTATGCCGCCGGATCGGTCACCATGCGCAATATTGAAACTTTATGCCGTTATATGCTGCGCGCGCCGCTTCTTTATTCCAGTAACTCAACCCCGCGTTCGATCATACTGCTTGAGAGCCGCAGCGTAACCATGAACCCGAGCGAATCCGAACTTATTTCCAGAACCGCCGCATACGCTTACTCTTATTATAAAATCAATGCCAAAGCCTGTTCGCTTATTGAAAGCTACATAATCCCGCGCCAGCAAAGCTACAACAACGTTATAAAATTTATCGACACGGACAGTTCCGAGGAGAAAACCGTTTTTGCACTACAGGTACTCGGTATTTCGGAATGGTCTCAACTTATACCGGATTACGACCCTTCGCTTTTCAAACGCCGGAACGTTTCGGAAGCATTTTGGGATGAAAAATTGCCCCTGAGTATATTCGGCACCGCGACTATGTGGAATTTTTCCTCGGCGAACGATACGCGCGGCTGGATTTTGGGTGAAAACTGCGCAAACATCAGCTCAGGCAATGAATTGAGCGAGCGTTTCCCGCTTTTGAAATTCCAGCTTTTGAGAAATAATATATTCAATGAATATCGGGGGATATCGAATACTTTTGATTTTCCGACCGATTTATCCTGTGCGCCTTACATTTCGTTTAACATTCAACTGACGATGCTGCCGGTTAATGTCAATAGAGTTGAACTGCTTGTCGTATTCTATTCGGGCAACAGCTCAATCGAATTGACCGGAACAGTCATCGGGGGCGATTGGAACACGGTTGTATGCGACCTCAGCCAATTCAGCGAAATCAAAACGGTTGAACGCATGAAAATCTGGGTGCGTGACGTCGGCGGTCGCAATGACGTCGGCGACCCGGTTATATTTATATCAAATATAAGCGTGAATTCCATGGAATACAGCAGCGACTATATCCTCGACGATTTGCAGGCTCAACGCGAACTCCATATGACCCCGCACGGACAACCGCTGAATATGACCGTCGTCTGGTTACTTATAACCGTTATAATAGTCGCTTCAAGTTTGCTTGTAATAAATATTTTAAGCCGAAGAAAGGTTGAAGATAAAGATGAATAAAGTTTTGGAACAGTGGATCGAACAAAGCGACAATATTGTGTTTTTCGGCGGAGCGGGCGTTTCGACGGAGAGCGGAATACCCGATTTCAGAAGCGAGCGGGGGTTATATTCCGAAGTACCGGAGAAAATGATTTCGCACACTTATTATGTAAATCATACGGCGGAGTTTTATAGGTTTTATAAAGATAAGATGCTGTTTCCGGATGCTAAACCGAACCTAACGCATTACAAACTCGCGGAACTTGAAAAATCCGGCAAGCTGAAAGCCGTTATCACGCAGAATATCGACGGCTTGCATCAGGCGGCGGGATCGGTGAATGTGCTTGAACTGCACGGTTCGGTTCATCGAAATTTTTGCCTTAAATGTAGAAAAATGTATCCGTTAAAATACATCTTGAACGATACGAATCCTATCCCGTTGTGCGTTTGCGGCGGGCAATTGAAGCCGGATGTAGTATTGTATGAGGAGTCGCTGGATATGGAAGTTTTGCGCGCGGCGGTAAGATATATTTCGGCGGCGGATATGCTTATAGTCGGCGGGACTTCGCTCGTAGTTCAGCCCGCCGCGAGCTTGATTTCGTACTACAACGGAAATAAATTGGTACTTATCAACTTGTCCGAAACGCCGTATGATTCTTACGCGAATTTGGTTATAACCGAGAAGATCGGCGCGGCGCTGGGGTAAAAATAATTGACAATTTTGTCGGATTGTGATATAATTTAAAAATGCAAGAGCGCGTTAGGGGTTTCCTCCGGGTAGAACGAAAACAGTTTCCAGCACCATCGCTTCATTCTACATAGAAGGGGGAGATAATATGGTAACATTTTACGATATGTTTATGTTTACTATGGTTATAATATCTGTTGTTAATCTGGTAGTTATCATTATTACCTCGATAAATAACACAAAAAAATAACCGTCCCCTACTCCCAAGTACGGCGGTTATTTTTAAATAAACGTTCTACCGGAGGTAAACCGTTTTAACGGTCACGCTCTTGCTGTATTTTTATTATAGCACATTTTCGCGGATTTGTCAACAATAAAAACATAATTATCTTGACTTGACGGCAGTTTGGGATTATAATATTAAGAAGGTGATGATTATGCAAATACAAATAAGGGAAAATTTATATATACGGTTGCAAACCATCGAAGACGCTCCGCAATTCTTCGCGGTAATCGATGAAAATCGGGCGGTGCTGAGAGAATGGCTGTTGTGGATTGATTCCATCGCTACCGTTGACCAAGTGGAAACAACTATACACGAAGCGATCGAAAACGCCGAACGCGGTATAAGTTACCGGTTCAACATTTTTGCGAATGAACAAATCCTCGGAGTTGTTGAAGTGAAGAACATAAACAGATTCAGCGACAGCG
>WREN01000164.1 GCA_009779295.1 Oscillospiraceae bacterium
ATTGTTTTGGTCATTGTTGTTTTCACTTCCTAAATCCCTCCTACATATCTATTATATACTAAAAATTAAATTTAAACAATATTAAAAAATCAATATTTACAAATTAGTTAAATAATGATATAATAGAAATTAATAAAAATAAACTTAAAATGTTGGGGGCGTTTGAAATATTTGAAAATGAGAATATGAGTGTGCCCCCTATTACGATTATTCTTTTAATCGCAGTCATCGCCCTTATGCCGCTTGTAATACCAATATTCATCACTAATCTCGTTTCCGCGGCGATATTCGTGTTTCTCTACAGGACAAATCGTAACAATTTATTATTCGCGCTTCCGGTACTGCCTTATTTAAGCGCGCTGATCACCCTGCAAAATCCCATTAACGCGCTCGAAGCGATAGCGTTTTATCCGCTTGCGTTAGCCGTTATATTCATGCTCGATAAAAAAAGCACGCGTGTTCAAACGGTAATCGCCGCTTCATGCGCTTTCATATTATTCTACGCGGTATTCACTCCGATAACGGTAGCCGCGGAGTACAACGGGTTAAACCTCGCGATAATGGAACAATTCTTAAACGATCAAATCGAGCCTTTTAAAGAATTTATATCGCTTTATACAGTCACCATCGGCGAAGAAACGATACCGTTGTATTCGGAAGCGCAAATCACCGATTTGATCAATCAAACACTGCTCATCATTCCCGCTGTTTTGATATGTTTCGTCAATGTTTTTACCTATATTGTCACAGCCCTGTACAGAAAACTCACTCAACTTTTCCGGCAGACTTCAAAAATTCCCGACGAACGCTGGGAATTAAAACTGAGCGTTGTTTCCGCGTATGTTTTTTGCGTAACCTACGTCATATCGATTTTCGGCGGCACTACGATTTACGGAATCGTGACCGTTGCAACGCAAAATATAATATTGATTTTGACGCCCGGATTCGCGTATGAATGTGTTCTGGCGCTTATACGCCGGTTTAAAAACCGCGAAAACGTCCGGTGGGCTGTAATCGTGTGTACAGTCGCGTTCGTAATGTTGTTTGTCAGCCCCGGAATGGTCTTAACATTGCTTGCGTTCTTCGGGGTCGCCGAAGCCATCATCACACACCATAAAATATATAAATAAGGACAAAAAATACTTATGAAAATATTTAAAAAACTGTTTTTCTCATCAAATTACATACGGCTGATCGTGAATGTAATAATCTCACTCGTATTTTTCGCCGTATATGTAATATTATTCGCTCCGGAAATTCCGGCGGCGTTAATAATTGCGGCGCTTTACATCGCGGCGTTGATCGTGGTCGAAGTGATTTACCGCCTTATCAGCAAAAAAACACCCGTAGGCGCGGTCGATGAAATATCGCCGCTGCTCAGTAACATAACGCTTGACTTGATGG
The DNA here is from genome assembly GCA_009779295.1 of Oscillospiraceae bacterium. Classification (GTDB taxonomy): domain Bacteria; phylum Bacillota; class Clostridia; order Oscillospirales; family CAG-272; genus WREN01. Next base: position 1,405 of record WREN01000164.1, read on the forward strand.
TTAAACTCTACATGCCCGCTATTATCTGCGACGAAACCGATAAAATCGTTTGGCACAACAACGCGCTGAAAAATAAATTACGGCTTCATGAATCCATTTACGGCAGGTTTCTCCAATCGGTATGCGGTCACACTTCGGCGGAAATCGCCGCGGATACTTCCGAATCCGGGCTTGAAACCGCTTTCGACGATAACTTTTACCGCATTAAAGGTTATGTTTTGAGTTCACAGCAAAAAAAATATATTATAACCGTTTGGAACGACAATACCGAACTCAACCGCGCGTATCAGCGTTTAAAAGACGATGACACCATTATCGGGTATATCGTTATCGATAACCTCGACGAACTTCTTCAGTTCGTGCAGGATAAATACCGTTCCGCTTCGTCCGATGTTTCCGCGCTGCTCCAAATATGGGCTAATACAGAGGGCGGTATATTAAAAGAATTCGAGCGCGATAAATTTATTTTCATTTGTTCCCAGACCAGCCTTGATAAATTTATAGCGGAGAGGTTCGACATACTCGATAAAATCCGCGATATACGGCTCGGCGAGAGCAGCCTGCCCGTCACCGTGTCGATCGGCATGGCAAACATCAGCGGCACGTTGCAAGTAAAGGAACGCGCCGCGCACGCCGCGCTCGAAATGGCACTCCAACGCGGCGGAGACCAGGTTGTAATAAAATACGACGAGGATATGGATTATATCGGAGGCCGGACCAAAGGCGTCCAGAAACGCACCAAAGTCAAAGCGCGCGTTATCGCGAACGAACTCATCATGCTTATGTCAAAGAGTTCGAACGTACTTATAATGACCCATCGCTTCGCTGATTTCGACGCGGTAGGCGCCTGCGCGGGAATCGCGCGGATGGCATTCTTCTGCGGCGCGAAAATCAATATCGTCGCGAATACAGACGATCCGAATTTGGCAAAGTGTTTTAAAAAGCTAAGCCGCGTGCCTGAGTATCAAAGCGGCGGCATATTCGTAAACGCCGCGGACGCGCAGGATTTAATCACTTCCGAAACCCTGCTCGTCATAGTTGACGTAAATAATAAAGACCAGTTCGAATCCGCCGACATCGCGGACAACGCTCATTCCATCGTTTACATCGACCATCACCGCAAGGCCGCGGAATTCAAAGATACGCCTATTATCCAATATATCGAGCCTTCCGCCTCCTCAACGTGCGAACTGATCTCCATCATGCTCGAACAATCGATTCCGGCGGGACTTTTGCACAAAGAGGAGTCCGAAATAATGTTCGCCGGTATACTCCTCGATACCATGCAGTTCACGCGCAACACAGGCGTGCGGACGTTCAGCGCGGTTTTATATCTGCGCGGCGAGGATGCCGATCCCGTTGAAGCGCAGGCGCTATTTAATATAAGCGTTGACGATTTTATGCGCGAGACAAAATTCGAATCGAATATCACGACATATAAAAAATTCATCGCCATTGCCGTGAACGATTCGCCCGGCACGCCCGCCGACCGTATAGCCGGAGCTAAAGTAGCCGATAAATTGCTTAAAATAGATAATATAATCGCGTCGTTCGCGTTGTGCCGTATCGGCGACGTCATTAATATCTCCGCCCGTTCTTCCGGTACTTTCAACGTGCAGGTTATAGTCGAAAAACTCGGCGGCGGCGGGCATTATGATTCGGCGGCGACGCAAGTCCGCAACAGCAGCATGGCGGACGCGCTCACAAGATTGAAAAACGCTATTGACGAATATATTAAAGAAACACAGGAGTGAAAAAAACATGAGTTATTTTAAAATTGGATGCTGTATACCTGGCGGATCGTTTATGCCGGAAGGCGTGAAGGAAGTCGATACTTCGGCGTACGGCGTGCTCAAAAACGGTTATAACGCCGTAATGCAGGCGGGATTTGATTTCGCGGAAGCTACGGTGGGGCTTATCATGCAACTTGCCGACGACGAAGTCAAACGCGCCGCGGATGAAGGATTGAGTTTTAAAGTTTTCAACAGTTTCATACCGCCATCGCTCGCAATCGCGACTACGCCGCTTGCGGAACTTGAGAGTTACGTCGATAAAGCTATGGGGCGTATGAAAGCGCTCGACGCGGAGGGCGTTGTGTTCGGCAGCGGCGGCGCGCGCCGTGACGCAGGTGAGAAGGTTTATGATTTTATCCGCATGTGTAACATAGTCGCGGGCAGATACGGATTGTATGTTGCGCTTGAACCGCTCAACAAAAGCGAAACGAATTTGCTGCACACCGTTAAAGAAGGCTTTGACATTTGCAAAAAGCTCGATTTACCGAACTTGAAACTTCTCGCCGACGCATATCATATGTTCAGGGAAGATGAACCCTCAACGATTCTAAGCGATGTGGTGAAATATCTCACGCATGTTCACGTTTCGGACGGCGACCGCGGTTATCCGGGGCGCGACGGCGGCAACTACCTGCGGGATTTCTCCGCGGAACTTAAGAAAGCGGGCTATACCGGAAGAGTCAGCGCAGAATGTGGATGGAGCGATTTCATCAAAGAAAGCGTTTTAGTTTGTGAATTTATGAAGGAGGTATTTTAATAATGGAAATTACTGTAAAAGGCATGCGCACGTTGGCGAACGAGCCGGTTTTCATTAAAACCGACAACGTTCCGGACAATATTCAAAGCGCGTTTGACGGCGACGGCAACTGTTATCCCGCCCAGAAATACAATGACGGCGTGATTATAATCGCGGATATCGAAAGAAACGCAACGAAAAAATACACGCTCAGCGAGGAAAAATTCGATTGCGGTGTAGAAATAGATGATTTTAATATTCACATCGACGGAAAATATTTCACATCATACGTTTGCGGCGACAAAAATACAAAACCCTACCTCGGTCCGGTTATGACTTCGTTCGGCGAAAGTTTTACGAGATTGGACCTCGAAGCCAAAGAACATAACCACCACCGCTCGGTATTCTTGGGAATCGGCGACGTCAACGGCAAAGACTTCTGGAACGAAAACAAACAAGTTTTTAAACAAATTACTCGCATTTCCAATGGCTCTGCCTTCGCGGAGATCAGCGCGCTGAACGTCTGGAAGAGCGACGACGGAGTGCCTTTCATTGATGAAGAGCGCGGGTTTATCATCTACAATCAGAGTGAAAACTGCCGTTACATCGATATGACGATTAAATTCACCGCTTCTTACGGCGATATTAAAATCGGCGCGACAAAAGAAGCCGGTCCGCTTGGGATCCGCGTCAACGAAGTTTTGCGCGTCGATAAGGGTACCGGACGCATGGTCAATTCCTACGGCGCGGAAAGTGAAGCGGAATGTTGGGGACGCAGCGCGAATTGGTGCGACTATTCCGGCGAAATAAACGGCAATCCATGCGGGATAGCCGTGTTCGATAACGAATCCAACGAGCGTTATCCGACGGCTTGGCACATCCGCGACTATGGTTTGTTCGCGCCGAACAATCTGCTGTTTAAAGGCGGTTTCGATATTCCGGTTGGTGAATCGATTACATATAAATACCGTATTTGCTTCCATGAAGGAGAGTTCTGCGCGAAGGATAAGTTTTTACAATATGTGAATCAAAAATAAATTAACGACACAATTTATTTACAAGTAAGATAATACAACGTTTAAAAAAACGATTTAATACCCTTTGCTACTGTTTCATATCTTTTTGTTTGGTACAATAGAGAAAAACAAATGAAAAGAGGTATAAAAAATTATGGCAAAGAAACAGTACAGATTCATAAGCGAAATGGGAGAGAGCACGTGCAAGGTATGCAGGTCATATCACGGTAAGGTATTCAGCGAGGACAAGTTACCGAAACTGCCGCTGCACCCGAATTGCAGGTGCAGGTCGGTGTTGATGGGTGAATCTTCTCTGGCGAAAGAGGATGAATCGGATATGCCTATGGAGAAGTTGAAGGAGTTAAATGATTATTACGAATATTTGATATTCGACGATGACGGAAACATAATCGGAATCCATCCGCGGAACGATTTACGAGGCGTAACGATAGGCTTCGGACATTTCATCAGCTACAAGGAAATGGCTGAAGATTTGAAATTGATGAAACTGGCAAAACGGAATTTGTCGATTGAAGAAGCGTATGAGTTGCTGAAGAAGGATTTGGATCTTAATTCATCGAAAGATAAGTTTCCTCTCCCGCCGACTTTATCTAAAAAACCAAAAATTCAACCGAAAGCAGAACCGGAAGATCAAATAATAACTTCTATAGACCCGAACCGTGCTTATTCACCGTGGGATAAATTCGAAACGCCGAATCTTGCTGCGATTGCGTTTGGTTTAACATATGCG
>WREN01000165.1 GCA_009779295.1 Oscillospiraceae bacterium
TTACACCGTCGCGAACGGTTGGTATATCGACGAAGCGGAACGGAAATATCCGTTTCTGTTGCACCAGCGTTTCTCAAGATTGATTGCCGAACGAGATTTCGGTATCACCGACGAGCGGATTCTCTCCGCCGTCGAGTGCCACAGCACGCTTAAAGCGAATCCGTCCGTTTACGATATGGCGTTGTTCGTCGCAGACAAACTTGCGTGGGATCAGGAAGGTGTATCGCCGTTTTACGAAATTGTAACCAGCGCGCAATCGCTCGAAGCGGCGTCGCTCACGTACATGGATTACATCGTCGCTCACAAAATGATTTTACACCCGCACAAATGGTTTAAGGAAGGAATGAATTTTTTGAAAAAGATTGAAATCAAACAAGCGGCCGCGGAGGATATACCGGTCATTGAAGCCATCCTACTTGACACGGTAACATGGCTCAACGAAATGGGTCAGCCGTTGTGGACGGCGGAAGAAGTAACGTGGGAGAGGTTGTCGAAGTCGTACCAAATCGAGGAGTTCTACATCGCGTATTTGGACGGCTTACCGTCCGGTTGCATGGTTATCATGGACTACGATCCGTTCTTCTGGCCGGATTTGAAGAAGGGCGAATCGCTGATCGTCCACAAGCTGGCGATCGTGAAAAATGCACGGAAGGCAGGCGTGGCCGACGCGCTGATGGACTTTTTCAAGCAACAAGGAACGGATCGCGGTATTAAGACGATCCGTTTAGATACCGATTCAACTCGCCCGAAGTTGCGGGCTTTCTATGAACGGCACGGGTTTGATTATATTGAGACGAGAGTCATGGGGAGGTTTCAAGTTGCGTTTTATGTGTGTAGGTGAATCCCACCGCCGCAGCGGTGGTGGGATTCACCTCATATTCTCAATAATCTTCAAACCTTCTTCATGCGGAAAATTGTTTAAATACAGCACATACACAAACCCATCGGCTTTCCAGACATAATAACTGTCGGAGATGTAAACGTCCCATCCGTTGATTTGAGTTATTTCGATGTTCTTAGTAACCGCAAGGTTCGCTATCAGACTGCTACCCAATTTATTATTGGTGTTTGTAATAGTTAACGAGATAAATTTATTAGTGGTTATATCTGTTACAACTTCATATAAATATTTTATATTAACGTAAGAAATATTTTCGTTATACTGAGCAATACTATTATCTTCGCCTTCAGGCAGATAACCGGGCAGCATACAGCCGTTACCCATAACTTGTTTAATTTCCGATGAAGGTATAATTTTGGTAGAACCGGTTTCCTCAAAAAGTTTAGCTGCTTCTTTAGGAGTTTCTGCTAATTTTGCAACAATCCCGCCATAGTTTCTGAGCCATTCTTCAACTTCATTAATGTTTTTTGTATTCTTGTCAAGAACTAAGCAAGTTAAATGTCCTCTGTAATAAAATGCGTATACATAACACGGTGTTTCTACAGGTTTATACAGAATCTGATACACTATCGAACCATCATCTTCAATGTCTGCGGGGTTAATATTTGCCGCTATTCTCGCGTCAATTAATTCTTGCAATGTATTAGTTCCGAGTTCGTTCATCATGATACTTTCGGCGGGCCAGAGCGTGTTGATTATATTGCTGATTGAATTCGCGATAACATTGAAATTGCCGATTACCGCAATAATCAAGCACGCCGAAATTGCCGCCGCTACATATTTTCCGTAACGAATCTTTGGTCTAACAGGCGTTTTCCGCATGATGGTTCTTAAAATCTCATCTTTCTTATCCGTTCCGTTGTCCGCGAAGTTGTATAAATCTTCGTCTAATCTATTATTCATAACTATAAACTCCCATTTTAATTAATATTTTTTTCAGTTTTTCCATAGCTCGTCCGAGCATTACCGCTGTTTGGTTTTCGCTTTTGCCAATCATCACAGCTATTTCTTTATTTTTCAAGTCCGACGAATACTTCAAAGCGATCAGGTTTCTGTCATTGTCGCCCAATTCGCCTATTGCCTTGTAAAGAATCGAATATGTATCAGCCGATAAAACTTCATTTTCAAATTCTGTACCATCCGGCATTTCGTCAGATAATTCATACAACTGATTCTTATTTTTCCTGTAGTTGTCGATATAAGTATTTTTGGCAAGCGTCATCAGCCAAGTCTGCACCGCGGCTTTCTTTTCATCAAAGCGCGTGAAATTCGTATACGCTTTCAAAAAAGTTTCCGATGTCAAGTCCTCGGTCAATTGCTTATTGCCCGTCTTATAAAATAAATAGCGGTAAACCATGTGGTAGTGCACGTCATAGATTTGTGTGAATTGCTCGTTAATTTCTAACATGAAACATCACCCCCGGGTTGATAATGTGTCTGCACTTATATACGTAAATAGTCATGTTTTACAACAGATAAAAAAAGATTATATCAAAAAATTTGATATAATCTTATAAAAACAAGGATAAATTTATTTTGCGGTCTTCTTTTTGAATACCACAATACCCGCGGAAATCATTATAAACGCGAAAATTATCAAGCCCGCGTCGCTTGTGACGGGAGATGTAACTGTAGGCGGAGCGGTGGTGGAAGGAGGTGCGGCTTCTTCCGCTGTTTCTTCCTCAACAATGGCGATCCTTCCGGGTATGCCCATGCTAAGGTCTGTGGCTCTGAGTTCGGCAACCTGTGCGGCTGTAAGCGCTACGTCAAAGATTGCTATGTCGTCAACATAACCCCACATTATGTAGTCATCTTCGTTTTCATAGGGCGAACGTCCGACGAACGCGTTTTTTAATCCTTCAGGCGATGAGAATAGATCTTTCGGTGAGAATTCAGCGGGTGCGGAATCGTCAGCCGGACCGCTGTGTCTGCTTTCGTACGGAACGCCGTTGACATAAAGAACATTAGGCGTTGTGCCGTTAATATCTATAACCAGACAAACGTGTACCCATGTTTCTACAGGCATAAGTTCCGCGAAAATCCTGTCGCGGTTGCTCGGAACGCCCTTGTCGCCCATGTCGTTGCAGTTGAAAGAACATAACAAGAATTCGCCGCCGCCTGTGGGAGCTAACGGGCTGATCTGCAAATAACGGTCCGGTCCGACTCCTTCCGCGGCTTCTTTATCTATAGCATACAATTTTTGAGATTTTGCGTCGCTGAAGTCTATTACGCGCGCCCATTCGCGGTTTTCTCTGCATTTGAACCAAAGGCTTACGGTCATAGTGTCTGCGTTCGGGATATGCGGAGCGGCCAGTTCAGCCCACTGACCTTCAACGTAATAGCCTTTACCGCCTTCTTCGAGATAGCCGGGCAGTTCAACGTCTTTGTTGTTGAGGTACAGAACTTTGCCTCCGCGTTCAGCATCATCGACAAATGAAGCCCCGTTCCACAATGTGCCGTATTTCTCTGATACCAAATCTTTCAATTCGCCTTCCATATTATAGAAACCAATAAGATTGTCATACGGGACTGCGGCAAATACGGTTAAGCTTAATGCGGGCACTGCAAGCACGCATATTAACAGGATACAAATAAATTTTTTCATTTTTAATATCTCCTTCTTTTAATTGTATTTTTGCACGCTAAGTATAGCACAATACATATTGTTTGTCAATAATCATTTAAAATTTTTTAAGTAGAAATTTCCATATAAATTTCATAAATATCATTGAACCATTCCGTCCACATATCTTTTTTCGATTCGTAATATGATGTAAGATTTTTATTTTTTTCTGTAATCAGCGTCTGAATGTACGATGTGATCAAATCGGTAGGATTTCTGTAAACATAACCGAAATCATAGACACGACCCGCGAAGATTATGTCGAGCATACGCGTCGATTCCTCGTCGCGCACGAACTTGGTGTTCAACGTGCGGTCGTAATACGCGGGAAGCAATGTCCGCCTTGATTCAGCCGACAACGCCTCGACTATCGCGCCCACCATTTCCGGGTCGTCCGTATAGACCGGTATCGCGAGAACGCCGCCCATTCCGTCCGTAAACGTATGGTACTGCGCTTGGGATTCGTCCCATTTAGGGAACGGAATAACCCCGAAGTCCGCGTCGGGCATACGATAAAACGCCAGATCGGTCATGTAAATCGCTTGAATGAACACTTGATCCGCGTCCCACGAAATGGGACAGATCACGTTGTTCTGACAAGTGTAAATGATCTTATCGGTATAGAACATATCGTAGAGTTTTTCAACAAATTTCACGGACTTTTCGCTGTAAAGCGAAAGATTCGGAATACCGTTTTTATCCAGCGAAATGCTACGTATTCCGGAACCGTAAGAAAGCGCAACGAGGTGCGTAGACAAGTTAGTCGAATAGCCGTACTGATCGTTATTGTCCATTATTCCGTCGCCGTTCAAATCCATGGTAAGCGGTTTGACCATAATGTTGAAGTTGTCGAACGTCCATCTGCTGTCGTCAACCATTTTGTAAATGCTCTCAAGTTTGTAATTTTCGAGCATGTTCTTGCTGTATATCATAGCGTAAGTGATAACCAGCGAGGAGTATAAATAGTCGCTGACCATGACGGGCAGAAAACCGTTGATGTCGATAAGCTCGCGGATGGATTGATTCCACCAAGGCTTGCTTAAATCGACGCATCTTATATCGTTCCAGTTGATAACCATGTTCCCTTTAAGCGCGATTTGCGTATTCTGCGCAGTGTGCATTACGAAAAGATCGAATTCCTTGTCGTTTGCCATGATCGTGTTGTTTAATTTTGTGGTGTAATCGGCGTTGTTGAAGAACATTACGTTCATTTTGAAATTAAATCTTTCGGTAACGGTCATATTACGCAGATAAATCGCGTCGTTGATGGGATCACCGTTTTCTTCGTTCGCGTCGAAGAAATTTCCCAAATCCTGACCGCGTATCCCGTCGGGGTAACCCCACGTGAGGATGTTGAAATTCCGGTCGCCGAGATTGTATTCCGGCAGATAGTCTGTGTTGTAAATATCCGAGGCAGTAAGACCAACCGCGGTTTCGTTTTTCGCAACGGGCGTTTCCGTATCACCCGAGCAGCCTACAATAAAAGTAAAAATAAACGTTAAACAAATAAGGAAAGCAATTTTTTTCATATATTTAACACTCCATTCATAATATTAGGATACCATAATAATTAATAAATGTCAATATGGAGGATTTCCAAAATGAGATTCACGTCAATAATTTTAGTTCTTGTTATGCTTTTACTTGCGTCTTGCGCCGCAATTCCAAACGCTGATTCTGAAACCACAACTACTGTCGCCACCGAAATAGAAATACCCGCGGTTGACTACGGCGGTTATAAATTCACTTTCTTAGTTTCCGTCAACGCTACGTTAGCGAGTTTGATCTGGAACGATTTCCACGCCGAAGAAGAAACCGGCGACGTAATCAACGACGCGGTGTTCCGCAGGAACACTTTCGTTGAGGACAAATACAACATCACCATCAACGACATTGTCCGCGAGCACAACGAGGGCAGGGAACGTCAGGGAACGGTCGACCTCATCAAAAAGTCGATCGCCGCCGGAGACAACGATTACGACGCGGTCATGCTCGGCGGTTACGGCGCGTGCATTGCCGGCTTGGAAGGGCTGTTGCGGGATTTGAACGATATGCCGCCAATCGATTTGACGAAGCGGTATTGGGATCAGAACGCCAACCGCGACTTGATGATCAA
>WREN01000166.1 GCA_009779295.1 Oscillospiraceae bacterium
AATTAAATTCACCATTTTTTATCATTCCTCCAAATTTTTTATTTATTTTTATTTTTCCCCAACAATTCAAACATATTATTCTTGTATTCCTCAACACCCGGCTGGTCGAACGGATTCACGCCGAGCATATATCCCGATACCGCGCACGCAAGCTCGAAGAAATACACCATATAGCCGAAATTAGCGGCGTCACGGCTGTCAAGTTCGAACAGGATGTTAGGTACGCCGCCCGAAACGTGAGCCATCACAGTGGCCCTAAACGCGCATTTATTGATGTCGTGCAAACTCAAATACTGCTTGGAAATATAGTTAAGTTCGTCGAGATCGTCGGCGTCATTTTCTATGAAGATGTCTTTGTCCGAATCTTTGATAAATATGACAGTTTCGAAAATATTCCGCTTACCGGCTTGTATTATCTGCCCGAGCGAATGTAAATCGGTAGTGAACGTCACGGATGCCGGGAAAATTCCCTTGCCGTCCTTCCCTTCGCTCTCACCGAATAATTGTTTCCACCATTCGGCGGTCATAATCAACGCGCTGTCGTAGCTGGCGAGGATTTCGATAACTTTATTTTTGTTGTACAATATATTCCGAATAGCGGCGTATCTGTAGCAGTCGTTGTCGGACGGCCCGCAGTATAAATCGTTCCGCGCTTGTAACGCGCCGTTCATAATTGCGTCAATATCGATTCCCGCGACGGCTATCGGCAGCAATCCTACTGCGGACAACACCGAATACCTGCCGCCTATATCGTCCGGCACAACGAAACTTTCGTAGCCGTTTTCTTTCTTACTTGCCAACGTTTTCAGCGCGCCTTTTGCTTTATCCGTCGTCACATAGATTCGCTTATTAGCTTCGGCTTCGCCATATTTATCAATCAAATATTTTCTGAATATCCTGAACGCGATAGCCGGCTCGGTAGTCTTACCGGATTTTGAAATAACATTGATACAAATATCTTTGCCTTCGCAAATCTCTAACAATTCATTAAGCGCGGATGTGCTTATATTATTCCCCGCGAAATAAATATCCGGCGTATCTTTCTTCAACGTGTTGTACAGCGGAGATTTGATAAACTCAATCGCCGCGCGCGCTCCGAGATACGACCCGCCGATACCGATAACGATAAATACATCGCATTTTTTTATTTCTTCCGCGGCAGTCTTAATTCTTTCAAACTCTTCTCTATCGTATGTGACAGGTAAATCAACCCAACCGAGATATTCGCTTCCCGCACCGGTTTTATTTTTTATCTTATTAACAGCGTCGTCTACAGCTCCCTGCATCGAACATAATTCCTGCTCCGTAACAAACCCGTATAAATTTTTATCAAGTTTCAATGCCATATATTTTCGCCCTCCGATTTTTTGACTATATTATATATTATACACAAAATAAATTAATTTTTTTCAAATTATTAGGAACTTTTTAATTAACTTACCAGACAGATTAAAACAAAATAATTGGGCGGATAATTTCCGCCCATTGTATGAAAATTTATTTCTTTGCCGTTGAAGTATCGTATGTAGCATATACGTAAGTTATTACCATGCCGTCTACAATTTTATCATCCTTAGCTTTTCCGCCCGTAGTGTTATCAGGTAGAACTCCGTCTTTCAAATACTCCCAAAAATAATCGATTGTACCCTCGGTACGGTCAACGTAATCTTCGATAGTCAATACTGAATCTCCATTGTCATTTAGAGTATAATTGATAGCATAAATCATAGTTGCTTCAAGAAATAACGCCAATACGGTAGGTTCTTTGAGTTTAAGCGGAATAGTCACATCTAATATTTCATCATCGCCTGCGATAATTTTTAATGTAGCTCTTATTTCTTCTATTGGTTCCCCACAAGATGAAAATAAGCCCATTGACATTGCGAGTAAAAGAACAAATATTAATACTTTGAGTTTATTCATAATTCTAAGTATTATCCCCCTATAAATATTTTTATTATTAGAAGTATACAATAAAAACATTGTACTTGTCAAGTATATTCTATGAAAATTTTATGAACACATATATAATATTCTAAATAAACAGCAATAACATAATATGTGAGGTAAGTTTTTAAATTTATTCCTCAATATTAATTGTTTCTTCGCCCGCCGGATCCGATCCCGATGTATCGGGTGGAGGTTCTTGCGGCGGAGGAGGTTCCGGTTCAGGAACGGACGGTTTATCATTGTAATGGATCGTACAAACACGGTTATACTGCTGTTCTAACCCTCCGGTCGTACCGGAGAAATTCCCCCGCAGTACCGGCAGATAAAACGGCGTGTTAGGGTCTAAATTGGGTTCCCTTCCATCCAGATCCATATAAGTGTATTGGGCGTCTGTAATGAGTATATTATACGGGAAATTGCGATTTACTTTTATTAAACCTCTTTGCACTGTTTTAGGACAATTACCGTTGAGATCAATTCCGCCGCCGTTTTCAGCATCAATATTTACCATTATATGCACGTCGCATTGTTCGTTCGGACCTGTAGTGAAATAACCTATTTCAACGCGGTTCCTGCGCGGGTCTGCACGGCAAGCGTTTGTCGGAATTTTTCCTGAATCTATACAATATTCCGCTTTTACGAGTTTTGAATCGGTTTGGAATGTATTTTTAGGAGTGACTTCATTTAAATCATCGACTATTATTTGTTCATGGAGTTTTTGCATAACTTTGTCCCAAACCAAAACTGCCGGACTCGGTTGGAAATTCTCAAGGCTTCTCGGCTGCGAATATCCGAACCATACGCCGCCGACGTAATACGGAGTATACCCGATGAACCATCTGTCATTATCCGAGTTCGTCGTACCTGTCTTCCCTGCTACGTCAATATTGTTTTTCAATTCGATCCTTGAAGCCGTACCGCGGTCCTCCACTACAGTTTGAAGCAGTTTCGTCATTATATTCGCCGTTGCTTCGCTTATAACCGTCACGCCGGGTTTGTTGTTATCAACGATAACGTTGCCGTTGCTGTCTTCTATTCGCAAAACGGTACGCGAATCATTATAGATTCCGCGGTTGCAGAATATAGCGTAAGCGCGCGTCATTTCCTCGACGGTCACGCCGTGAGTTAGTTCTCCGAGACCTAACGGAGCAAGATCAATATCTGATAATATTTTGCCTGCAACTTCCTCGCGTTCGATAATACCGATATTCAATTTATTTTTCATAAAGTCAAACGATTTATTTACACCCAATAACGTCAGTACGCGTACAGCAATAGTATTTTTTGAGACTTTTATAGCTTGACTAAGAGTGGTTAATCCATCGTACCTTTTCGGTAAGTTGCTCGGCCAGCCGTCTTTTCTTGACCATTCCACGCCGTCAAATGTTCCGAAATTCACCGGAACGTCGTCGAACACGGAAGCGTAGTTTATCAATCCCGCGTCTAAAGCCGGAGCATATACAGATAACGGTTTAATCGCCGATCCGGGCGGACGTCTGCCCTGCGTCGCGTAATTATACAGACGGTTACTGGTCTTTTCACCCATACCGCCGACCAATCCTAATATATCTCCCGTAGCGGGATCGATTACAACCATCGCGCTTTCCGGTTTTATGATCGTACTTTTGACTCTGAAATTACTTTCGTCCTCAAATACTTCTTCAAGAATCTTCTGAACTTTTGGATCCATAACTGTAATAATCTGCAATCCGTTGTTGTAAATCATCCTTGACGCGATTTCACGCGTTATGCCCAATTTTTCCATCAGCAACCTAATCGATTCTTCGATGACCTGGTCTTTATACCATGAGTTGATTGTGATTCCCGACGTATTGCTTTCGTCATCTACTTTTAAATTTAATTTCAGTTCCTTTTTATACGCGCTGTCAAATTCCTGCCGTGTGATTTTTCCTTGATTGTGCATTTCAATTAATACTTTATTACGGCGCTCAGCATTATTTTCAGGATTTTGTATCGGGTCAAATTTCGTCGGAGCCTGCGGTATCGCAGCGATAGCGGCACATTCTATTAAAGTTAAATCTTTTACGTCTTTTCCGAAATAAGTTTGCGCTGCGGCTTGCACGCCGTATGAACGCTGAGACAGGAATATCGTATTTAAATATAATTCCATGATTTCTGACTTATCTTTAGTTTTTTCGAGTTCGAGCGCCCTTAAAATTTCCTGTACTTTGCGCTGGATCGAAATATCGTCGTCCTGCGTTATGTTTTTTATCAATTGCTGTGTAATAGTCGAAGCGCCGAATCTGTCTGAACCGCCGAGCACCCAGTTTAATGTCGCGCTGATTGTTCTCACCCAGTCAACACCGCCGTGTGTATCGAAACGTTTGTCTTCGATTGCAATGAACGCTTCAGTTAAATTCTTTGGAATTTCCCGGTACGAAGCCCAAGTTCGGTTTTCCGAGCCGTATATAATTTCATCTTCGAGCAGAACCCGCTTTCCTTGACGGTTTGTACGGTCGGTGAAATCCATGTAGTATATTTTTGTAGTTTCGTTTTGATTCGTCGCCAGAAACTCGAACCCTTCAAGGTCTGCGGTAATGTAATTCCGGATATATAACGCAAAAACCCCGCCGACGATCGCACCCGTCAGCAGCCCGACAAGCAATAATGTCAGCAGTATATTTATAATATATGAAAATATTTTCCTGAAAACTTTTCCGACCAGCCCAACGGAATGAGCGACTTCATTTCCCCAATCAGTATCTTTTTTAACATTTTTCAGGGGCTTTTTATTCATTTGTACCGCGTTCCTCCTTTTATTATTGTACTATGAATTATACCATATACATTTGAATGTGCTATGAATTTTTGGATAATAAATAATAATTGAAACTATTTTAAAATAACATTTTCTTTGCCTAATATCTCAGCCAATTCATTACAAATAAAATCATTATAATACACGCTCAGATTATTAGCCTTGATATACTTCTTATTGCTGTTGTCATAGAATATAACCGGAACGGAACCGTTGAAAATTTCAATAAGGTTACAAACCTTTTGAAATCTAATATCCTCCATGTTATCAACTTTCAGGTACAATTTTTTTACACCGGATTCAATCACGGTTTTATTTTTATCCGCTTTATCAATTACTATAGGTTCAACTTTTTTGACCAATAATTTCGGATTTTCCTCTTCGCGGACGGTTATTTCACCCGTCACGAAAACCGCGTTATCGATAACTATATGCGGCAAATAGTCCGTCAATACTTTCGGAAACATCACGCCCTCAATCTCCGCGAATTTATCTTCAATCGTAATAAATGCCATATTTTCGCCGTTCTTGGTTGTTTTGTTTACACGCTTGGTTATCGATCCGGCAACTTTTACAATTGAATGTTCATCGTAAAACCTCATTTCCGGCTCAACTTCAAACGACGAAATCACATCGTTGATCGGCACAGCGTCGGACGATTTTATACTTTGCGTATAATCGTCCAATAAGTGCCCCGAAAAAAACATCCCTGTGCTTTCTTTTTCTTTCGCAAGCCGTTCTTTTAAAGTAAATTCCTCAATCGCCGGATAATTATAATCAACGATAACATCGTCGTTGTCATTTTTGTTTAATAAATCGATTTGCCCGGCAATATTTTTTTTATGATGATTCGTCTGCATTTCGATAATTTGTACGTAAGACTCCGCAAGCCTGCTCC